>JALXAI010000389.1 GCA_026992215.1 Desulfobacterales bacterium
GAATCGGGTTATTCCGGCCGATCATCTTACGAAGAGATGGTTGAAGATCCCTATTGTAAGACCTTCATTCAAAAAGGGACGGCAATAAAGACGAGACACGGAAATCGGACATATTATTTTTGCAGTGAAAAATGCAGGGACAGGTACCTGGCAGAGGTAGGGCGGGAGACCTGAAATAAAATGTTGCGAGCAACAAAAGATAGGATGTACACTTTAAAAGATAAGATGCGAGCATTCAGGGAGGAGTAGATTGATGAAGTTCTTTATTGACACCGCTAATTTGGATGAAATCAGGGAGGCCAACAACATAGGAATACTGGATGGCGTAACCACCAATCCTACCCTTGTGGCAAAAGAGGGAGTAAAGGGTAAGGAAGGATTCAGGGAACATATTCGTAAAATTTGCGAGCTGGTTAATGGCCCCGTGAGTGCGGAAGCAGTCTCTATGAGTGCTCAGGATCTTATAGCTGAAGCCAGAGACATTGCCACCATTCATGAAAATGTTGTGGTAAAAATTCCGATGACTACAGAGGGAATGAAGGCCGTAAAGATGCTGAGCAGTGAAGGCATTAAAACGAACGTGACACTTGTTTTTTCACCTTTACAGGCATTGATGGCTGCAAAAGCCGGGGCGACATTCGTCAGCCCGTTTGTGGGCCGACTGGATGATATCGCTCAAAATGGCATGCAGCTCGTTAGTGATATAGTAGAAATTTATGCAAATTATATGTTTGAAACCGAAATCATAGTGGCAAGTATCAGGAATCCGATACATGTGCTCGAATCTGCATTAATGGGAGCGGATATTGCTACAATTCCTTTCAACGTGATTGAAAAAATATCCAGGCACCCGTTGACAGATATCGGGATTGATAAGTTTCTGGCGGACTACAAAAAAATGAATCCTTAAGGGGAGGTGTATCCCTTGTTGTCCAGAGTAGTTGCAATAGTGCTGTTGCTACAATTGTCCTTGGCCGCGAACGTTTTTGCGGGTATCTACTGCTTTGTGGACGAACAGGGTGTGGTGCATTTTTCCAACGTACCTACTGATAATAGGTATAAACTTTACAAGACGTTCAAAAAACCTCTGTTGAAAAGAAAGACGAGGAAAATACGTTCCAGACCGATCTATGAATCCTACTACGACAGTCATATTTGGAAGGCAGCAATAAAGTACGGGGTGGACTTCGCTCTATTGAAAGCCGTAATCAAGGCAGAGTCCAACTTTGACCCTAACGCTGTTTCACCCAAGGGAGCTGAGGGGCTGATGCAGTTGATGCCGGAGACATCTCAGTTGCTGAACGTCAAAGACCCTTTTGATCCCGAAGAAAACATTCTGGCGGGAACCAGGTATCTTAAGATGTTGATGGATCAATTTAACAACAATGTTGTTTTTGCTCTTGCCGCTTACAATGCGGGGCCGGATGTTGTATCAGAGTACAAGGGTATCCCGCCTTATCCCGAGACCGTGACATATGTGAAGCGCGTGTTGGAATATTTTAGGGACTATAAGAGTAAGATCAGGTTAAGCATGAAGTGATGAAATAGAGCGCTGGCAGATCATGAATTAAGCAAGTACCTTTTAGTGCCGCCTGTTGAGACAGGGATATTCCAACAGTTCGTGAATCAGTAATCACCGGACATCATAACCATGGGGGAGTCTTAATCTAGTACAATCCGTTACCTTCCCGCTAAGTAAGCAGGGGTTGGAGGGGGAAAAGCCATTTTGCCCGGATCAAGGTGTGGTTCACACCTGGCACCCCGGTATTTTTCAAATTTTGTGGCAGTAAAAAAATGTCCGGTTTTGTGTCTTCATGTAACAGGTCTCGACAAAAAATCTGGTTGAGGTAAAAGAGGGTTGGTATTTTTTGCAGCAGTTGATGTTCCCTCGGGTTGATGTTTCCCGTCGTCTTAATGTATTGAAAGCAAAGTTGTTTAATTTCGTAAAATTTAGTATTAGAATTAAGCAAAATTCAAACATGAGTAACCCAATCAATTTTTTACTGAAGCAATAATATTGTAATCATTTTTCATGATACTTTTCCCGAAAGAGCACATTTTATCTTTGCCAAATCTCCTGACGTACCTTCGGATAGCGTTTGTTCCCTTGATAATTTTGCTTTTAAGCATGCCGCCTACGGCCGCCACCTGTAACGGGGCATTTGTCATATTTGCCCTTGCTTCGGTCACGGACATACTGGACGGAATTCTGGCCAGAAAGAGAAATCAGATTACGCCGCTGGGAAAGCTTCTCGATCCTCTTGCTGATAAACTGCTGGTCTCTGCCGTTCTTATTATGCTGATCTCGCAGGGCAAAGTTCCAGCGTGGATGGTTTTTGTATTTATCTCCAGGGATTTTGTCATCATGGGACTTAGAATTGTCGCGGCATCGCAGGGAGTTATCATTGATGCAAGTCGACTGGGCAAGAACAAGATGATATCTCTTACCGTAGCGATCCTGTTTTTGCTGATATACAACGGGGACTCTTCCATTGATTATCATTTTATCGGAATGGTATTTCTCTGGCTTGCCCTGGTACTTGCTATCTGGTCTGCAACCAGCTACGGGATGAATTTTTACCGAACCATGTGCTCCCTCGAATCTGGAAAAGCGAACACTTGAGGTGCGAATGAGATGACACAAACAACAAGTTTCCAGCAGATTATAAACCTCCTGAGCAATACCCTGGAAGCGTATACTTCGGCATTTTTCTTAAAGGATGCCCAGAGCAAAACGGTTCACGCGTTCTGTTATCATACTCTGGGGAAATACTTCGAAAAAGGCTTTTCCTGCTCTTTAAGCGAAGCCGGCTTGATTGAGCGGGTTCTTGCAAAGCGAGAAACGATCAGGGTGGGCAAGCTGGGACATTACGTGGATATGAACGAGTTGCCCTTTTACAAAAAGGGGGAAAACGGGATAAAAGGCCTTTTCGCGATACCTGTCGGAAGAGATCTGGGAGTGTTATACGTCGACACCAAGCGATCATGGGGATTTGCCGAAAAAGAGCAAAAGCTGGTAATGGAGTTCGGGCAAATACTGGAGACCCTGGTAAAAAGCGAGCGGGCTATCGAAAGAGAAAAAATGTATGCCAGGATGCTGAGACTCTGGCACAATGTTGAAGAACAGGCAGAACTATCTGAAGATCCCGAGCGGTATTTTCAAGGAGTGGTTATCCTTTGTCACAAGTTTGTTAAGGCTCACAGTTCTTACCTGTTTCTTGTTGATCACGAAAGAAATGTTGCAAGGCTGTTTGCGTGTGCCGGCAAAGTGCCTGAAGAATTCCAGGGTAGCGAAGTTTCGGCCTTCGATGGCGTCATCGGGTGGATTATTACTAACAGAAAAACTCTTAAGATTCGAAGGCTTGAGACGAAATCAAAGAAACAATTCCTGTTTAATCCCCATGAGCCACTGCCGCACACGGGATCGTTTCTTGGTGTCCCGTTGGTCATCGGTGGTGATGTGGAAGCTATTTTCGGGTTATTATGGAACAATGAACACCGCTGGGACCGTGATGAACTTTATATACTCAGCGTTGTGGCCAAGAGGAGTGCGACTGTTATCGAAAAGTTATCCATGCAACGTCAACTGGCCATTTCAGAGACTATTGACAGGGTGACAGGACTTTACAACGAGTACGGGTTTGATCAGGTTTTCCGAAAAAAGCTTGCTCTGGCCAGGGAGAAAAGCATTCCCATGGTGCTTTCCGTAATACAGATAAGCCCGTGGATGCTGGTCAAGGCAAACCTGAGGACGAGAGAAGAAAAAGACTTAAGGGAGCAGATAGCTCAAACTATTATTTCAACCTTTGGCAAGAAAACGACAATAGGATCGCCTGCCGAAAACAGGTACGTGTTCTTATGGTTTGATCACACTCTGGGTGAAGCAGAAAAAAAACTTACCAGATTAAAAGCACGTTTAATGCATGAATGTCTCCGCCAATTGGGTGACTTGAATCTTCAGATCAAGAGTTCGCTGGCCCTATTTCCGTCGGATGGCAAGACTGTTTCTGATCTGTGGAATACCCTGTACATACGGCTACTTGCGACAAAGCACAAAAATTACTCATCTTAAAAAACAAAAGCTATTGACCTTAACAGGCGTACCCATTAGTATACAAGTCTACTGGGGTGTTTTCATTGTTGCCGTTATAGAAGAACAGGAGAAGCTGTGTGGGAAAGACTTTTCGGATTCCTTTCTAAAAACCTGGCCATGGATCTGGGCACCGCCAATACCCTGATTTATCTCAAAGGGCAAGGTATCGTGCTCAACGAACCCTCCGTTGTCGCCATTTCCAGAGAAACCGGCGAAGTAACAGCAGTAGGGCGTGCAGCAAAAGAGCTCATAGGGCGCACTCACCGCAAGATTGTTACCATTCGACCTTTAAAAGATGGTGTTATTGCAGATTTTGAAGTCACCAGTGTAATGATCAAATATTTCTTGAGGAAAGTGCTTAAGAAACGACCGCTTATAAAACCGAGATTGATTGTTGCCGTTCCCACCGGAATAACACAGGTTGAAAAACGTGCGGTTATCGAATCAGCCGAACAGGCTGGAGCCCGGGAAGTACACCTCATTGAAGAACCTAT
>JALXAI010000390.1 GCA_026992215.1 Desulfobacterales bacterium
AGGGCAACCTGTAGCGTACTTCGTCGACCAGAATGGTCCTGTTTGTACCATGCCGGTAAAACCTGTGTGTATGTTCCCAGGAATCGAAAGGCCCCTCAACCTGTACGTCCTGAAATATCCTGTCTTTCTGGTAGTTTCTGTGAACAGCGTGCCACCTGTATTTTATGGGGCCTGTTTTTACCTCAAGCAACGTGGTTGCACCATCTCTTATTCCACCCTCTCTCCTTATTATCCTGATGGGTTCCCACGGAGGGCTCAAACGTTGAAGTACACCGTCCCTCTCATGCCACGCGAACACTTCGGAATGTGGCGCATCAATTAAAACCCGTTTCTTGAACTCGGATGTCTCGACCATGTTCATGTGGTGCCCTATCGAGTGAGTCGATGGTGCAAAAGAAGTGTTCTCGAATGATTGTCCCGTCTCATTTATCACCATATCTGTCAATTTACAACCTCTGGGAGCTGTATTGCCCGTATATAATTTTTCATCTCTGGGTAACTTTGCCGGTGACAAATCCCGGGGTTGTCCGGAAAACCCGTGCCGGATGTGCCCGTGACCCTTTCACCTTACATAATTTTGTGCTAGCTATCGGCTCCAAAACAGATACATCTCCTGTCTTTCTCCTTGACACTTCCTCTTGTTTCCAAATAAATAATATCTACGGTTCTGAGGGAGGTTAATTAACACTAATGGTACCGGATTGGCTCATTCTCCAGCTGAAGAACAAGTATCCCATGCTTCAATATTTTACGGATCGTCCCTTCGGGGTGGAGATAGAGTTTTTTGGTCTGGACTATGTTATGACTCCCGTGGATGAAGGAATCATAAGGCCTCATTGCATAAAGTCCCGTGCCATTGACGGGCGCTACCTTGACGAACTTGCCAGGGATTACGAGCTAAAGATCGGTGATGACAGGGGCAGGTGGCATTTTGAAGATGATTCTTCCATCGGCGGAATGGGAGGGGCAGAGCTGGTCAGCCCTATTCTCCGTGGAATCGGAGGCCTTGTCGAGGTGTATTCCGCCCTGGACTTTCTTTGCAACATAGAAAGGGTAAAAATTAATCGAACTTGTGGTTTCCATGTTCATCATGGTGTTGATCCGGGGTCTTACGGCTGTCGTGAACTGAAAGAACTTGTTCGTATCATTTATCCCATGGAGGATTATTTTTATTTGTTGATTCCGGGTGACAGGTACGATGCCGAAACATGCAAGCCCATGGAACTCGACATTGACGAATTCTTGAATGTTCCCTGTGATGAGAGAACTAACGGGGTTTCTTTTATAAAGAAAATATGGTATTCGAAAGAAAACAGGTACGATCCCGACGCCGGTCGAAGTCCTCGATACGACAAGACCAGATACCACGGTCTGAATCTGCATTCATACTGGTACCGGTCTACCATCGAATTTCGATATCATTCAGCGGTATTGAAAGACGCAAACGAGGCAATGCAGTGGATCATTTTTACTCAATTTCTGGTAGAGTTAAGTACCGGGAGAGTGCCCGTCATTGATTTTTACCCGTCAGCAAACAAGTGGCTTCAGACCATATACAAGATTTATCTCGCCATTGGGTATTTAGACAGAATCAGGCATGTTTCGGGACAGAAATTCAAAAAAGAATAATGATTGGTGCAGGAGACTCGCTGCCTGGGGATTAAACTTTCTGTTGATATAGCGGGGGGAACGTGTGTGACATACTGGCAATATCTGCCGGTTATAACTATACACCGGGAAAATACCTGCCTATTTTTGCAGAAAAAGGCAGGCGCAACATGACCGGGTGGGGCATAGGGTTTTTTAGAGAACACGAAGCAGTTGTGGAGAAATCCTCGGAGCAGGTGTTCGACAGTGACCAGGTTCACGAAAGCTTTCAGAGACTTGCCCGGGTTATAGACAGCAGGATCATTGTGTCTCACGTGAGCTGTCCCCTGAGTGGTGGCAGCCACAGCAAACATAATCATCCATTTTCCTTGACCTTTCTGAATCACTCGTGGCTCTTTGCCCACGTGGGAATTGTGAAGAATATCGAATCATATGAGACAACCCGCGACCCGAGGGTCGATGCAGGCGTTTATACCGCTCGAATCCTTGAGTATCTCAGGGACCGGCTGGTAGAAATTTTTGAACTCAATCCGTACATAAGTTTTCTTCATGCCTTTCGAATTGCTATAAGAAGAATCAGCGAAGAATTTCCGGGTCATTACGCGTTTTTTCTCGCGAACGAATCCGTTCTTTACTCTTTTCATAACTTCAGACCGCTGGTGATTTTAAAAGAATCGGAGAAAATCGGAAACGTATTGATAGTAACCAGTATCGAGGACGGCTTAACGGATCAGGACTGGCACCCAATGGTACCAGGGAACGGCAGTTTCGGAAAGCTACTTGTGATTGCGGGTCCTGATCTTATTTATTCCGAAGACGTGTCGTAAGAGCCTGTTTCTGTTAGATTAATCCCTTGATCAAGATCTCGTTTCTTCTGCTGGATGTGCGGGATGTCATGGTTGTTCAAGTAAAACATGTCGAGTTTTTTATCCAGTTGTTACCATGGGATAGTAGTAAATAGCTACTGTGAACCGGAAGAATAAGTTTCAAGTAAATGTTGTGAAATGGTTTTTTTTTTGGCATGATTGTTAATATGGTGTCGAGTGGTGTTCCCACTTTTTGCCGGAGGTCAAATAGTTATCGTTGTTGTAGGTCGGGAAAACGGTTGTGTACATCAGGGGCTCTGGGGATAAGACGCGTTTCCCGGTTGTAGATTCTGTTACACTAGACGAAAGGATGAGGAAAAGATAGCATATGCAGGATCAGCAGGGTAGCGACAGGGAAATATCCGCAATCGAAATTATGAATTACCATCACGGTGAGCTCGTGGTCAGGGAGGGTGAGCACAAAAAGCTCTTTTACGTTATTTTGCGGGGAACCGTCCGTGTAATTTCCAGAGGAAAAACGGTGCGAACCCTCGTTGAAGGCGACGTGTTTGGATTGGAGAGTATTTTTCTTAACAGCCCGGTCAATTTTACGGCCAAGGTTATCGAGGGCGCAAGAATTGCCTCGTACGGTCCGCAAGCTGCGGACTATTTTTTGTATCACCATCCCGAGATGGCGGAGCGAATTATCCTGTCGATTTTGAAGCAACTGGAAATGACCACCGAGGTTGCTGCGGGCGAGGAGCCGGAAATATCCATAGAACCGCCGAAGTTGAAATTTTATGAAGATGGAGATGTAATTATAAAAGAAGGCACCGTGGAGACGGATATTTACAGGCTAGTTTCCACAGAGGGTGGCCTTAAGGTTACCAAGAAGGGGAAGGAAATTGCCAGAATCACCGAACCGGGGGAGTTTTTCGGCGAGATGGCGTCGATTTTAAGGGAAAAACGAACGGCGACCATCACTTCCATCGGAAAGAGTATCGTGCAGGTCTACTCGGGGGACAGCATTGAAGAGCTCCTGGAGGAACACCCCGACATGGCAAAGAAAATGATAATCACGCTTGCCAACAGGCTGGCCGAGGCAAATCTGAAAATTGTGGAGACCGAATCCGAGATAGCGTTTTAAGTATTTGAAAATGGATGGAAAGAAAAGGGAAAAAGGGAAGTTGTTTATAAAAACGTTCGGATGCCAGATGAACGTTTACGATTCCGAAACCCTGGCCGATCTTTTTTACGGGGAAGGTATCATTGTAACAGAAAATCTGGACGAATCCGATATTGTTTTCGTGAATACCTGCAGCGTAAGAGAAAAGGCAGAGCAGAAGGCTTTTTCGTTTATAGGCAGACTTCAACGGCTGAAACTCAGAAGACCGGAACTCGTAGTTGCGGTAGGAGGCTGCATGGGACAGCGAATGGGAGAACTTCTTTTCGAGCGTTTCCCGTTTGTTGACATTGTGGTTGGAACAGACGCTCTGCGCGTGCTTCCCGGACTGGTCAGGGAACGCAGGGAAACGGGTAAAAAACAGGCCAGGCTTGAATTTTCAAAGGATTTCCAGAAATTTCCTCTTATAAAGCAACAGGTGAAGGGGCGTGTCACCGCCATGGTTACCATCATGCAGGGGTGTGATAATTTTTGTACATACTGCATTGTGCCTTATGTTCGAGGGCGGGAGAAGAGTCGTCCCAGCGAGGATATTATCAGGGAAATCCGTGAGTTGACCGAAAAAGGTGTAAAAGAGGTCACGCTTCTTGGGCAGAACGTGAATTCCTACGGGTTAAAAGACGGGAATATTACTTTTCCCGATCTTATAAGGCTGATCGATAGAGAAACTGATCTGGTTAGGCTACGCTTCACCACCTCTCATCCCAAGGATCTTTCCCGGGAGTTGATGAAATGTTTTCGTGATGTGCCCATTTTGTGCAAGCATATACACCTCCCTGTTCAGGCCGGTTCGGACAGGGTATTGAAACTGATGAACAGGGGATACACTCGCGGGGAATACCTGGAGAGGGTAAGCCTTTTGAGAGAATTCTGCCCTGAAATTGCCATTTCCACTGACGTGATGGTAGGGTTCCCCGGGGAAGAGGAAGAAGATTTCCTGGATACGCTGAGGCTCCTTGAAGAAGTAA
>JALXAI010000391.1 GCA_026992215.1 Desulfobacterales bacterium
CCGGTCCTTTCAGGCGCCCGATCATGGGTGTTTGCGCTCCATCCGTCTTTTTGGCAACGTGGTAACGAGTGTAAAGAAGCAGCTCGGTCAGGGTTATAATATTGTCTTTTGTATAGTCGGCCGCGCCATCCATTCCCTTGGCGAAATACCACGTAAAGGTGCTCATCCGGCGCTGAACATCCATCACCGCCTCCTGATCAGCCAGACCCGCTGTGATCATATGAGCTCCGGGTTCCACAGCGACATTGAGTTCCTTGTACTCCGGGCTCTTGGTAATCACTCCCAGTCCTGCCGAGCAGCTATCCAGCACGATGAGAAGATGACGAACAGGCAACTGGATAGCCCGATTGAGGATGTTTTCAAGGCTTTCCAGCGAAATGCAGTTTAAGGCCGGTTTGTCAGGGTCACAATCGGCTGCCGCGAGATAGGCCCTGCTTTTTACCACTTTGTCCTGAAAACCGTGGGTGGAAAAGTACACCAGAACACGGTCATTGGGTTCGAGCTTGGCCAGAAAGTCTTCCAGGGCAGCAATGATCTCTGCTCGTGTCTTGGATCCGACCACTTCAGTAACTTCAAAACCCTGTTTGCTAAGCACTTCTTTCATCCTGGCTACATCCTGCTTTACGAAAGGGAGCGGTGAAAGTGTCTGATCGCTAAAATCAGATACACCCACGAGTAGTGCCCTGCTCTTGGTATAAAGGTTCTTAAAATCAGGTATCGAGGGCGTCGTACTCGGCTGCAAGTGTCCTCCACTTGCTTTGTATATGACAGGTTGTGAGATGAAAGGATGCTCCAGGTAAAAACTGTAGTCAGATACCGGGAGCAGTTTCCATGCTCCGCTGGCGTCACGATAACGGGTTTCCACGGCAAAGGTGTGAGACCCGATACCCAGAAAAAAGTAATCCACCCTGGTACGATGACCCCAAGGGGACCAATCTGAATCAGGGTACAGGCGATAACGAAATTGAACGGCATCAATCCGTGGTTTGGTATGCCACGAAAAGGTAACGGGTTCGTCTGATTCTCCACCCACGATCGTCGCCTGCAGACCGGGAATACGGTTATTCAGACGGAGGTAAGTAGCAATTGGTGAAATGTTTGAAGAACCAGGTGCAACAACACTTATGGTCGCAAGCTCCCTTGGCGGATTTCTGCGAAAAAGTTCCCTTATCGTTCTCTGCTCGTCAATATTCAAAACAATAAACTTTTTCCCATCCTTCTCAATCTCTGTGCCGATCTTGTAATCAATAATCAGAGGCACAAGCGAATAGTAAATTTGATACTTCGATACTCTACTCGGCGCTTCGAAGTTTACGCAGTCCCGAATATCATAATGTCCAGCACCCGCTCCGGGTGTCGTCCTTATATGACCAAGCTTCACGAAAAATGCGTCTGCAGTTTCCACTTTTAACATCCATAAAGTCTTGCCACGAAGATCAATACGGCCGTCCCGGGTTTTCAACGAAATGCTGCGCTGAAATCGCTCAATGGCTTCATATAACTTTTCGCCAGCGTTATTATCGATAGCTCCCGTGTAAAAACCAATTCGCTTCAGCAATTTTTTAATGAGCCTTACGTCCGCCGGGAAGTTCTTTCCTTCCCGCCCCACGGAACCCCGCAGCCGTATTGGACGACCGATCATGAAAGGAATATACGCATAGTTTTCACCATGACCCGAAAAGAGATATTCGGTTATGTTGTAGCAGAGTGTAACCAATCCTTTCTGGGGAACCTGAGCATTTTCACGCAGGCCATTTATGGCTGGATTTCTCAAGTTGATGCCACCTGCACGCACGGACACGGCTTGGCATGACAGAAACAGGACACCTATAACGATAAATGACAGGGCAAAGACTCGATGTTTCATTATTCCCCCCACTCGGCTGGACTCTCCTGGATGAGAATTTCTTTAACCAAGCTTTCAGCACACCCTTTCTCGAGTGATCATCTGGTTATGCCATGATCATGTGTGCCATAAAATTCCCTCAGGCAGGTTCTCCCTGCAATAATTTGCCTGCGAGAGACCAGCGTAGGGAAATTGAAGTTATTAACCTACGGCAACGAAATAACTGAATCCCCCCGGATTGAAAAACATTTAGCGAATTCACGTGATTACGGAAAGAACGCTACAATTTTCTATAGTTAATCAAGGTTAACACCGTAAGTCAAGAAGAATTTCGCCTTATCACGATTCCTTATGAAATGGATTCGGTCCCAAGATGATAGTGCAAGAATTTTTCTGAAAAAAGGTGCTCAACCTTTCTGATTACAAGACTTCACTTTGGTCAGTCCGTCCCTTGGCGCGCCGGGCCACTCAGGTGACCTCCGTTTCAGCTCAACTCATATCCCCTTCCGCCCCCAAAAGAAAAAACGGGGTTCCCTTTTTGCCATCCCGCGACAATTTCTATAAATACTGCACTCACCAGTCTCAGGCCCAAGGCAAACCAGGAAAGCCAGATCCCCGGTACCAAGAAATACCCTTACTATCTGCACCTTTCTCTTTGTATCCTTGTTAAGACTCTTTAATTTGTCTCCGATATCAATGTTCCTTGGCTGTGTTTTTCGAGAAGATCAGCGTTTCATTCAGCTTATCTTCAGTAACCGGCTCCAATAGCCTGCCGACTATGGTCTCTTTCTATTTGCAGGTTTAAGCAAGCTCTTTTTCGTTTTTGCGGACATCAGAAATGACCTGCTAAATCTTCAAGCAAACCAATTTTACAGAAAGGATGTTACACTACTCGATAAGCGTTGCGGGGGCACGAAAAAAAGAAAGTTGTGGCTTCCTTTATGTGAGTATAGTCGTAGTAGGTAATAGTTTTTTAGAATACTTCCTTTAAGGCATGTAAAGTTCTGGCATGTTGTAATTTTCGTGCCGTGATTTGTCCGTTTTTAGTCCGCCATAGGCAGATAACCCTACAGAGGTGGATTTACAACCTTGAGTTAAGTTTTAAGTGAGAGCAGCATGCCGCAACGCGGCAGAGCTCATTTCTTCAATCGCCGTGCGCCGATTGGAGAAATGAAAAAGCTTTTCTTTGCATCCTCTGCTTGCCCTGTCAAATCCCATTGGGCTATTCAACTGGGGCGTCTTTGCGGTTTTAAAGCAAAGGGGCGCCCTGAGCCTGCCGAGGGCTCTAAGGGCGGTGTCCCAAATTTTGGTTGCGGCTTCGCTACCTCAGGTATTGACTATGGTCATGACCATGGTTACAATTTTTCAAAGCGTGCTGAAAGGGGTGGAAACGTTGAAAAAAATGAAGGCATCTGAATTCAAGGCAAAGTGCCTGCGCGTGATGGATGAAATAACGCGGAGCGGGGAAGAGATCATAATAACAAAAAACGGTAAACCTGTGTCCATCTTAAAACCATATTCCAAGATACCTGAAACCCTTTTTGGGCTGCACCGGGGAAAGGTCACAAGTAAAGATGATCTAATTGAACCGCTCGATATTGCATGGGATGCGGAAAAATGCTGATTCTGGATACCCACGTGCTGATATGGCTGGACGAGGGGAACCCTCGACTCGGGGTTAAAGCCTTACAAACAATTGATAGAGCCTTGGCTGAGGAAAAGCTGGCTGTTGCCACAATTAGTTTTTGGGAAGTTGGTATGTTAATAAAAAAGGAGCAGCTTGAAATCAAAATGGAGATGGACGCATGGCGTATGGATTTACTCAAGAGTGGTTTGAAGGAGATTCCCCTCGATGGAGCAACAGCGCTTTTTGCAGCCCGGCTTGAGAATTTCCATGGTGACCCTGCAGACAGGATGATCGTCGCAACAGCCCTCAGGAACTCAGCAATATTGGTAACTGCTGACAAAAGGATTCTTTCCTGGGAGAAACTTCCTCGAAAATTAGACGCAACGCGCTAAAAGACGTTTTTCAACTGGGTTTTTAGAATACTTACTTTAAGACACGTAACGTTTTTGCGTGTCTTAATTTTCGTGCGGCGATTTGTCCGTTTTAGCCGCCGGAGGCGGGTTTCCGACCCTAAGTTAAGTTTTAAGTGAGAACAGCTTGCCGCAACGCGGCAGGACTCATTTCTCCAATCGGCGCCCCCGATTGGAGAAATGAAAAAGCTTTTCTTTGCGTACTTTGCTTGCCCTGTTAAAACCCATTGGGCTATTTAATCGGGACGTCTTTGCGGTTTCAAAGCAAAGCGCTGCCCTGAGCCTGCCGAAGGGAGGCCTGAGCCTGAGGTGCCGGTTAAGGCCCGGAGGAGGAGATTCTCGGCGCAGTACAAAAAGAAGATCCTTGAGGAAGCCGATGCTTGCAAAGGCAAACCTGGTGCCGTAGGTGCCCTGCTGAGACGGGAGGGTCTGTACTCCTCCCACCTGACTACGTGGCGCAAACAAAGGGAGAAAGCCGAACTGGACGGCCTGGCACCGAAGAAGCGTGGCAGGAAGGCGAAGCCTGTCAATCCGCTTGCCCGGAAAGTCGGGGAGTTAGAGAGTGAAGTCAGAAGGTTACAAAAACAGTTGGATAAAGCTGAAACAATCATCTCATTCCCAAAAAACTCTCGGAGATGTTGGAGATCTCCCTGGATCAAAAGGAAAACGAAGAGACAT
>JALXAI010000392.1 GCA_026992215.1 Desulfobacterales bacterium
GATCATCCACGATCGTAATGATCGCCTTGTATACTTCGGCCGTTATGCCCTGTAGTTCTGCCATGAAGTTTCTATCCGTTTCGTCTTCTTTGCCCAGTTTGTCTGGCACTCCCCGATCAATTGCACTCCACTGTCTCAATCTACTATATCAAAGCCTCAGTCCAAGTCAACAATACTCCCAACCTATTCGCCTGCTATATCAATCAGCGTACTCTCTCCGCATCAAGCTTCCTCTGCGCATAGGTGATCAGTTCCTTATTCTGGTCACTGTAGATCTTTTCGATCCCTTCCTGCCTGTCCATGACTCCCTGCCGCACCATGTTTGCGATTTCCCAAACGTAAGGGTGAAACTTATGGCGGAGAATATGGCAGTGGTTCGCGTAGGCGTTTAAAAGACAGTTTGTCGAATTCGTATCCGTATCCGTCGGAGGCTTCCATCCGAGTTTCCGTAATTCTTCCAGTATGCCATGTTCATCGTATTCGAAGAAAGCGAGCGGATGAATATTATACGGGAACCTGTCACTATAATCCGCATAATACGATTCCGGGATGAAATAAGAAGTCAGCCTTTCACTCACTTCAGAAGGAAACGAGTTAATCATCGCGTCCTGGTTCTTGCGAATGAACTTTGCGTTTGTTTTCATGAGAGCTGACTGTATTGGTGCCTGGCCCGGAGACCAACCGAACGCGACCATCGGGATACGGAGTTCCAGCGCGTATTTAAGAACTATACTTTTAACCATCCCTATACAGGCAGTGCATATTGCGCTAGCACGAAGAAGAGTCGGAGCCGGGAAGATATCTTTTTGCGATGCAAGGGAAAAAACGTCCTTCATAATGCTCCACGGTGGCTTGAAGGTCACGTGATCTATATCGAGCGCGTTACAAACCCTTTCTATATTCTTCCATGCTATGGGAGAAACAAAGTAGTTATCGAAAGTTACCGCCAGAATTCCCAAATCGTAACGATCTCTCAAAAGCTTAAGGGTATAGCTCGAATCCTTGCCTCCACTGTAAGCAGCGATAACGTCGTAAGTGGGCGCCGTACCTTTTAGCTGTTGAACCAGGTTATCCAGCTTTCTCTGGTATTCTGCTTTCTTAGCCGGTGCTTTCGCCAGGGATCTTTCTTCTCTCCGACAAAAGTTGCAAACACCATCTTCATCGAACTTAATTCCCGGGAACGTTTCAGGGAGTATGCATTTTATACAGATTTTCATGGGTGTTTGGGTCGTTGGGTCTGTTGGGTCATGGAGCCACTAATATTTTACCTAGAGGATCTCAAATATTTTATTAGCCCGGACAGCATCCTTGAAATTTTTTCTGCTTGATTGTAAATTTCCTTTCTCTCGCTGTCTGTCAAATATCCGAGATCATGGGCGGCGTAGCTGAGACTTTGAACCTCGGCAGCTGACCCCTTCGATATCCATAATCCCCGAGCAAACTCTTTATCCGTCTCTCTTGCAAAGCCCTCCGCAATGTTTGACATAACTGAAACCGCAGCGGAAGAAAGCTGGCCGGAGAAACGCAGATCAGATGATAGCGCCTTATTACGATTTATAGCATTATACACTATCGTTACCAAGGCTCTAGCCTCTTTCCAAGCGTCAATCTCTTCGAAGCGGGTGATTTTCATGAGTCTGTTGGGTCTGTTGGGTCTCTTGGGTCTCTTGGGTCGTTGGGTCGTTGGGTCTGTTGGGTCGTTGGGTCTCTTGGGTCGTTGGGTCGTTGGGTCTGTTGGGTCGTTGGGTCTCTTGGGTCGTTGGGTCTCTTGGGTCATTGGGTCGTTGGGTCTGTTGGGTCTGTTGGGTCTCTTGGGTCGTTGGGTCTCTTGGGTCATTGGGTCGTTGGGTCTGTTGGGTCGCTAAATGCGAGAAAGGTTGAACGCGAGAAAAAGAGAAACCAAGCGTAAATTTCGAGTGCTGAATTTTAGTCGCATTTCTTACATATTTTTACGGGTTCTATTCTTGGGACAGGTTTTGCCGGGAAGTTTTCGATGAATTGCTCGTGCAACAGCTGTGTTGAAATGATCCCGGCAACAGCCATATTTTCTCGTTCGTTTAACGCAGGTGCTTCCGTCGCTTTCTTTACGAGCCTGCCAACCGCTTTGGGATTAAAGTAACCCGCTTTCCTAATAGCTTCCGGTGACAGGATATCTTGCACATAGTCGGCAATATGTTCTCCAAAGAAACTCCCCTTTATCGGCGCTCGGTACGGCTGCTTGCTGCGCGATACCACCGACCCTGGAAGCATTTCTTTCATTGCGCGCTTGAGGATATATTTTTCGTTCAGACCGCGAATCTTCAAACAAGCAGGCATACGATTCGTAAATTCAATAACCCTGTGATCAAGAAATGGAAATCGGCCTTCCACCGAATTTGCCATGAGCATTCTGTCGCCCTGAGATGAAAGCAAATAAGACGACATGAAGGTTTTGACTTCAAGATACTGGGCTCGAGCCAGCGGTTCCCATGTTTTGATCGCATGGTTTGTTTCCAGTTTAGAAATGCAATCCTCAATTGGATTGTAGCCATTCAGTACTGCTTTTACGTCACCGGAAAAGAATCTCCGGAGCGCCGACGTGTTCTCCCATCTGATCAAATGGGAATATTCAATTCTATCCGTCTCGGTTAGACTCTTTCTGAAAAAACTTTCCAAGTATGATCCTCCGTCCGCCATGCCTTTCACATAAGGATAAAGGCGCCTCAAGAGCAAGGGCCGCATCCTGGAATCCGGGTTTCTTGCCCAGAAGTGTCTAACCTTGGTTTCTTTAAAAATATTATATCCCCCGAGAAATTCGTCTGCTCCTTCTCCGGTAAGAACAACCTTTATGTCGTTTTCCCGCACTAACCTGGAAAGGAGAAACATCGGAGCGGGAGAAGTTCGCAGCACGGGACATTCCGTGTGCCAGATTACCTCGGGAAAAACGTCCGCGATATCACTGTCGGAACATTCCACTCTGCTGTGGTCAGTGCCAAGGAAGCCAACCATCCGTTCCTGGTGCTTCCGTTCATCAAAAGAAGGATCAGCAAACGCTATGGAAAAAGTTCTCAGGTAGTTATCGGTGTGGTTTCTGATCAGCGCGGTAATCGCAGATGAGTCCAGACCACCGCTCAAGTAGGCCCCCACCGGTACGTCGGCTCTCAAACGAATCCCCGTCGCATCAATTAACAATTCAAGCAGGGCTTCAGTATATTCCCCTTCGGAAAGCGCCTCTGAATCATTAATTCCGTCACGGCTAAAATCAAGGTCCCAGTACCTGTTTATCGATACCCTGCCATTGTTAGCCACCAAAAAATGACCCGGCGGCAGTTCAAAGATATTTTCAAAGAGGGTTCTCGGAGAAAGAGGGCTCCAGAAAGTAAATACCTGAGCGAGAGAAAGAAGGTCAAGCCTTGTCCAGACATCAGGGTACAAGAGCACAGCCTTTATTTCCGATCCAAAGATCAACCTCCCGTCAACCTGCGTGTAGAAAAGCGGCCGGATACCAACGCGGTCTCTGGCCATAAACAGCGTCCCGTTTTGTGTTCCGCCACGTACATCCCAGATTGCGAAGGCAAACTGGCCGTTTAGCTGATGCAAACATTGCGTTCCGTATTCCTCGTAAAGGTGAACAATGACCTCAGTATCCGATGAAGTCCTAAAAGTGTGCCCCTTGGCTCTGAGTTTTTCCCGCAACTCAATATAGTTGAAGATCTCTCCGTTAAATACTATCCAGACTGTTTCATCTTCATTGCATATTGGCTGAGACCCGGTGCTCAGGTCTATGATACTCAACCTGGCGTTTCCCATCCCCATTTTAGAATCGAGATAAATTCCGAACTCATCAGGGCCCCGGTGGCGTATGATACCAAGCATCCGCTCGAGCAAATCCTGCTCTATCGGGGTATCTTTTTTGAGATTCAGTATGCCTATTATGCCGCACATGGGATTTGTGGGTTGTGGGTTGTTGGTTGTGGGTTGTGGGCCGCTTATTAAGATTCCATCGGGCTTACGCCATCGCAATGACTACCAATAGTACAACCACATTCTTTCATTCATACCCTTTTGCTGATAAGCTGGCACAGTCATTGCCACGAACATCCGGAATCTGATCGGATTCTTTCAGCTTGCTTTTAAGTATTTTTCCGGCGGAATTCTTGGGAAGCGACCTGGCCAGTTCAAAGTACTTGGGAACCTTGTACGCCGGCATGGTTCTGCCACAGTATCTTCGCAAGTCGTCTTCTATCGAGGATCTTCCGTTTTTCGGTACAACAAAAGCCTTTATGGCTTCTCCAAGAATATCATCCTGAACACCAATCACCGCCACTTCTTCCACGAGCCCCGAATTCCATATGAGCTCTTCTATTTCTTTCGGGCTTACCCTGTTGCCTCCAACCTTGATCATTTCCTTGGTTCTACCGGTAACGTAAAAGTAGCCGTCGGTGTCCATAAACCCGAGATCACCGGTGCGGTAACCATCAGGGCCTAGGACTTTCTTTGTCTCCTCGGGGTCTTTCCAGTAACCTTTCATTATATTCGGGCCGCTTGCCACTATTTCGCCCTCTTCGTTAGGGCCAAGCACTTTGTTTCCGTTCATAACTTTAAGGGTTACTCCCGGTATCGCCTTTCCGATTGAATCTATCTTTTCGGAAAGCTTGCCAGGATCAAGATATGAAAGTCTTGCCGAAGCTTCAGTGGCTCCATACATTATATAAATCTTTATGTGATGGGGCAGAGCTTCGATGAGCTCTTTCTTTAGCCTCGCGGCAAGATGCCCACCGGCTTGAGCCACAAACCGCAGAGATTTCAGTTTGTCTCTGTAAGATCGTATAGCCGACCTGTGTAAAAGCAGTGCGTACGTGGACGGAACACCTGAAAACCCGGTAACTTTTTTCTCGACCATGTCTTCGAGTACCTTGTTGGGGAAAACAAAACCGTTATTAAGTACCACCGAGCCTCCCGCACAAAAATGGGTATTGAGAAGGGACTTCCCCATTACATAATGGAACGGCAGAACCACCATGTGGATATCTTTTTCAGACAGATTTTGATATTCAACTATTGAAAGGGTATTGGACACAATGTTTTCGTGCGTGAGCATGACTCCTTTGGGCTTACCGGTGCTTCCAGACGTGTAAATAATGGACGCGAGAGAATCTTCATCAACACGTGGCAAATTCGACACATTTACCGAAGTATCATTAAAATCAAACAAGCCAAGGCTTACTTTTATGTCTTCCGGAGTTGAAAAGTTCTTACCACAAACAAGGATCTCTCGCAGGTTAGCCGGAAATCTTCCAGATTTTTTGAGATACTTTTTAAGGCTCCTCGTGCTGGTTACCCAGAGAGTCGCCTCTGAATGTTCCAGCCGATATTCTACTTCGGCAGTTCCCAGATTAGGATCGAATGGCACGCAACAAGCACCCGCCATCAACGTACCATAGTAGGCGACGACATATTCCCTGGAGTTTTGCAAGCTAATGGCAACTTGAGTTCCCGAGCAGCCTTTTTTCAACAAGTAGTTAGCGAAACAAACAGCTTCCCTGAGAATATCATCGTAGGTAAAACGGTTATTTCTCTGAACCAGGGCTACTTTTCCCGGGTATTTTTTCGCGCTGTTTATAAGAAAGTCGTGAACAAGCATTGATTGCAAGCCGCCGCCGAATATGTTCGAAAAAAATCGTTTAACGATGTTTCATCGAGGATTCGTTCAGGGGGATATAGATCGACACACACATTATGACTTGTAATATCGACGGTAATACTGGGAGTAATTCTTCAGCCCGAGAGCATATTCCGCGCAGTTAAACACGATTCCCACTATTTTGTCTCTTCCCAACGATTCTATGGTTTCTTCTATCTGATCCTGTTTTGAATAACCATCCCGAATAACAAGTACGATGGCGTCCGCGCAGTCTGCCAGAACTCCCGGATCTGAGGTAAAAGAACACGGCGGGGTATCCAGAACCACGTATCGATCGGTATATTTTGTTTTCGCCTCAGTGACCAGCGCATGCATTTTTCTTGAGGCAAGAAGTTCTGTTGACAGGTGCGCATCAACCGCTCCTGAAGGCAGAAGGGCAAGCTTATTTACAGGAGTAGGATAGATAGTCTGCTTAAGCTCAATGTCGTCTCTTAACAGGTAGTCGGCAAGGCCGAGGCTAAAATTTACTTTCAACAATTTATGTTGAAAGGGTCTGCGCATATCCGCGTCAATGAGCAAGACCTGGTCATTTACGCCGAGAGCTATACTAATGGCCAGATTACACGCAATGGTGGTCTTTCCTTCCATTGGAACCGGGCTGGTAACCATAATGCATTTCGGACGTAACTTGGGATCCTGTGACGAAAATATCTTTGATCTCAAGAGACGATACTGTTCCAGGACTTCCAGCCTGTCCTGGATGTTCAGGAGCAGGAACGGCCTGTCCGACAGATCGTTTTCGCAATCCGATCGAAGCATTCGTTGTTTCGAGAGCTGGCGAGCAAGATCCACTCCTTCAGCCACGGCCTCTTTGGTCTGTGGTTTCAAAGAGACCAGCTTGCTTTCAGACGTTTTCTCGCTAACGGGCGTTTCGCCCAATGATGTTTTTTTTGCCTTTTGAAGGGCGTCGAATATTTTTCCCATATCAGTTTCTCTCTATGAAAGTTGAAAATAGTTGAAAAGTTGAAACGGTTGAAAAGTCATGGTTTCTTTTGTGAAGCTTGAAGAGCATTAATCATGTATGACAATTTGCCGGTTTGTTTCCTCAGGACCTCATATTCCTCGGTAGACAGATAGCCGAGTTCTGAAGCTATTTTCAACTGGCAAACAACTTCTACAAGCGAACTGTAAGCCAGTTGTGAAAAGTGAGCCTGGTCTTTTTTCGATTGGCGTGCAGAACCTTCTGCCAAATTTGACGCGACAGAAATACCGGCACGCCTTAACTGGGATACAAGTCCGAATCGCTCTTCTTCAGGAAATTCTTTAGTGTACTTATAAATCCTGATTGCCAAATCTTTTGCCAACTGCCACGCTTTCAGCTTTTCAAAAGCGAAGATGTATCCCGACACGCTTTCAACCTCTCGAGTTTTCAACCATTTCAACCATATCTCTCAACCTCTCTCAACCCTCCGAAGTCATGAAAGAAATGGCAAATTGATATTGAGATAAAAATTATGTTTCTTGATGTAATAGAGCGCTATTGAATAACCGGCCATGACGCCGAGAAAAACTGTCACGTAGACAATCCGCATCAGCCACTTTCGCTTTTTCTCTTTATTCGTGTAGAGCCTGGGAATTGTAGCAATGACAGGCAGCTTGAAGGTCTTTTCAAGAAGCTTCTTGTCATGAAAGGTCGGATCCAGGTATTCCAGGAGAAATGCGATACCACCGCCACTTCCAAGTCCTAAGAAAAGGCTTAAGAAGAGAATTTTAAGTACATTAGGCTTGAATGGAACTTGAGGTGCTTTAGCAGGATCCAAAACCGAAAATTGTTCACCCTGTTGTTTTTTCTCAAGATTTTCCGACATTTGTGCTTCTATTTTTCTTCTTAATAAATCCTGGTAGCTATGTAAAGTTATGTCATAATCCCTTCGCAGTGACGCCAGTTCTTGCTCTCTTTTCGGAGTGTTATCCACTCTCATCTGGTAGAGTTTTATCGCTTTCTTCAGGCTCTTTTCTTCAGCCTGGAGGCGTGCTATCTCGGCATCGACATTTATCAACTCCCTCTGCATGGCAGGATCTCTCACCACCCTGCTTCTCCGGCGGGACCCTGCCCCCGATGTTGCACTTACATTACCATACTCCTTCTCCAGCTTTGCAATTTCCTTTTTTATTCTAATAATATCAGGGTGCTTATCGGTATACCTTGTCTTCAACTCGTCAAGAGTGTTATATAGAGTTTGCAATCTAGCGGGGCCAGATG
Organism: Desulfobacterales bacterium; assembly: GCA_026992215.1. Taxonomy (GTDB): domain Bacteria; phylum Desulfobacterota; class Syntrophobacteria; order B119-G9; family B119-G9; genus B119-G9. The sequence goes on from JALXAI010000392.1 coordinate 7,887, forward strand.
CAGGAGCATTCTGTTCCCCGGTCTGAGTTCCGGACACTGTCTGGTAAGCGTACTGTTGAATTATCAATTTTCGCTGTTTGGCGGCTGAAAGAGACTCCTGAACACTCTGGAGCTCAACCTGTAGGCGCTGAAGTGTCGTAATGTTTGCCTGAAGCTGTTCTGGCAACTCACCGAAATGCTTACTTTTGTAGTCTTTTAGGGCCTTTTCCTGGGTTTCAAGTTTTTTCTTTAATCTTTTTAATTCAGTTTCCAGAAATTCCGTGGTTCCAACCGCTCTTTCCTCTCGTACTTTTAAATTTTCTTCTATAAATAAAGAAGCTAAAGTATTTGCCACTTTCGCACAGATGTTTGGATCTGGGTGCTCAAAACTTACACTGAATGAGTTCAAGCCTCTACCTCTACCCACTGTCCTTATTTCGATTTTTTTCTTCATCCCTTCTACTACTTTATCCATGGGTAATTTTTTCAATGCTTCTTTGTACAACCCCAAATCTCTTATTACCTTTTCCAGACGTGTTCTACTCATTATTTGCTGCGAAATTGTTCTTAGTCTTTCTTCAAAAACTCCGCTTACCACAGGTCGAACATAATCACTGGGAACCCTTGGTGGGGTTACTAGAATAACCGTCTCCGCTTTATAAGTTCTCGGGATTGTAATGGCCAAAAAAAGCCCAAGCATAACTGCCAGCAAGAAAGGTATAAGTATTATCCACTTTCTTCTGTGGGCAATGCCCAGGATGACTTCGGGGGTAATTTCGCCTGGTATCATTTCTTTACTCGTTGATTTTTATGCGTTATTCGTTACTTGTTATTTGTTTTCGAGTGTTTAAATCCCCGGATTGTTGCTTCTTCGGACATTGAATTAACTTTAAGGTTCCGGGTTCAAAACACGTTTTCTCCGAAATTTCAGTTGAGACTTCGATGCATTAAGGATTTTCGGTCATAAAAAAACTCCGTCTGCGTGTCTAGCTTCTGGAGTTGTATCAACAGACTGATTAATTTGTTTTTAAATTACACTATGTCATCAGAAAGGATACTTTGTCGCTTTTCCCGGGTCTCTCGATTTGAGCACGATTACGCAAAGGCCGCTTCACTGTAGCCGTTTTTCAATGTTTCATCGGAGGCGCCGGTTTCCTCCATGAGAAGCTTCTTTTTCAAAAATGTCACCACGTTGTTTATGGAATCAAGATTTTCCGGCACAAGTTCCTCGTCTTCTATCCGGATTTCGTAGGTTTCTTCCAGAAATGTTACCAGTTCTAGGATACCTGTCGAGTCAATAATTCCTTCCTCCAGGAAACTGCTCTCGTTGGTAAAGTCATCGTCAGGTTCACCGAAAAGAAAATTGTCAATGATAAAGTCCCTTATTTCAGTTTCAAGATTTTGCATATATCACACCCCCCGCTCTTTTTCTCCTCTAACCACGGGCAGCTTTATTACCTTGCCCCTCTTCCCACAAGTACAACTTTTATTGTTTGCAGTATAATCGCAATATCAAGCGTAATGGACAGGTGCTTTATGTAATAAAGGTCATATTGTAATTTTTCCAATGCGTCCTCGACGCTTGCGCCGTAGGAGTAATTTATTTGAGCCCAGCCGGTGAGACCGGGTTTCACCCAGAAACGCTCGCTGTAAAACGGAATCTGTTTCTTTAGCTGTTCCACGAAGTAAGGGCGTTCGGGTCTGGGGCCAACAAAGCTCATATCGCCTTTTAAGATATTATAAAGTTGGGGTATTTCGTCTATCCTCAATTTCCTGATAATCCTGCCGACCCTTGTAACCCTGTCATCATTATCAGACGCCCACTTCGGACCGTGCTTTTCCGCATCCGTGTACATGGAACGAAACTTATATATCCTGAATACTTTTTCCCTTTCCCCGGCACGTTCCTGGGAAAATATGACAGGACCCTTGGAGTCAAGTTTAATGGCGATCGCCGTTGCAACACTGGCTGGTAACGATACAATCAACAACACCAGTGACGCGACAATGTCCAGAAATCTCTTGGTAAGGAGCAAAAGCCTGGATTTTTTGAAACCGGAAGAGAAGATGAGAGAACTGGGATACAGTCCTGCGACCGGGATTTTACCCGTCATTTCTTCATAAAATGCGGGGCTGTCTTCCACAACAATGCCGTTAAACTTGCAGTCGAGAAGATCTCGAAGTGGCAGTGTTCCCCTTCTTTCCTGGAGAGCAACAACCACCTTGTCCACCTTATGATCTCTTACTATTTTGATGAGATCTCCTGGTTCACCGAGAACCGGAGCAATACTCCAGCGTGATTCGTTCCTGGTACCATTCCCCCTCTCGAGAGGCGCTTTTGCCCCCCTTTTTATGATCGTCAAAGAACCCGGGAAATTCCGGACCGCGTTTTTGCGGCTTGCTCCGGTTTTTCTTTTTTTCAGATATTTACCAAGCATCAGTTCACAAAGCTTGTCCAGACCTTAGCTCACACTATTTAGCCCCGCTGGGCGTGGAGCAAGGGTCTTCTGCCTTTGAGCACGGACATATCTTCTCCAACCACCAGCTGTTCCGGTACTCGCCTTTCCACACGCTGATTTTCCACACCATCGACAAAACCCACGAGGCAGTACCCACAGTTATTTTTCTCTTCAATTATTCTCGCCAGCTCCAGGGCACGATCTCCCGTACCTATAATTAAGACATTTTGTTTGAATCTCTCCTTCACAAGATATGTTTGATAAAGATACCTCCACGAAGACACGGAAACCAAGATAAAGGCGTTGGCTATCAAGAAGATCCCCCTACCCAGTTGATACTTTGGAAAAATGTAATAGAGCACCATCAGTGCAAGCGAGGACACGATCATGCCCAGACATAACTTGATGAAAAAGTTCAAGCCCAGGTTCCATTTTCCGTTGTACAGCTCATTGTAGTAGAAACATGTGATGAATACTCCTGTAAACAAAAACGCCGAAATCGGAAAACCATCCAGCCTCTCAAGAGAGTACAGATTCAAATTCAATCTAACAACGATGGCAAAGATTACAGACGCAAGAACAAGGAGCGTCTCTACCAAAATAAGTGATACACTCTCAATGGCGAAGTATTGTCGAGACAGTTTAAACATCTTGTTTCCCCCTTCCCGTTTTCCGGGCAGGCTCCGCCCAACTCAGTTACACAGCCTGACCTCAAATTAACTAAATTGTCGAAATAGCTCGTCAAATTCAGAGCTCTCTATCCTACACTCGGTCCCTTCTTAAAGAATGTATGCAGGATAGCGGCAAAAAGTTTATGAAAAATTCCGCTTGAATAAAGCAGATAAAAGCCTATTGCTAGGAACGTTAGACCCGACGTCCAGAGCAACGTTTTCCTGTTTATATTGAGCTTGCTCAAAAATTTTACCGGAGATGAAGATACCCGTATTGATCTGCCTTTCTTCGGTATCTTCATATCCAGATCAGCGGCACATTCCTTGATGATATCTTTCCCTACCTTGTGCTTTCCTCTGGCGAAGGCAGAGACAAGAGCATGATCACAGATAATGTTTATTACTCTCGGATAGCCCTTGCTGAACCTGTATATTTCTTTCACCGCGTCATCGGTGAAGATAGACGCGCCAAAACCGTTAAAGCTGGATATCGCAAGCCTGTGCCTTATATATTCCCTTGTTTCTTCCTCGGTAAGCACATCCAGGTGATACCGAAGTGAAATTCGTTGCTTCAGTGCCCTGCACTCGTCGCTGTTGATAAGATCGAGAAATTCGATCTGCCCTACCAGGAATATCGTCAGAAGTTTTTCCTCCGGCGTTTCGATATTTGACAGCAATCGCACCTCTTCCAGGAGCTCCGGAGTAAGCTTATGGGCTTCATCAATTATGAGTACCGGCCTTTTGTCCTGCCTGTTGTAATGGTGGAGCAACTGAGACAGATCTTCCAGGAAATCCACCTTGCTTTTTGGTCGCTCAAGACCAAAGGAGTTGGCTATGTACGAGAGGAATTCTCTCTTTTCCATGGCCGGGTTTGTTATGTACGCTACCTTAATGTTTTGTTCCAGTTCCTTTATTAGCGCGTGAAGCAGGGTAGTTTTCCCGGTGCCAATGTCTCCCGTGAGTACCAGGAAACCTTTCTGATCAATTATCCCGTACTGCAGGTACGCGAAGGCCTCCTGGTGGGTTTCGCTGAAAAAGAGAAACCTGGGATCAGGTGCCATTTCAAATGGTTTTATCTTTAGCTTAAAAAAATCAGTATACATTTTATAAGTCTCGGTCCTTTTCTAAAACTACCTGCCACGTTGCACTACCAATTTTCCCTGGTATTCTGCCCACTGTCTGAGACTTTTTCTCTCCACCCTCACACTGAGATTCCTGATGTAACGGGAGCTACCGGTGAAACGCTCGCCCCATCGAATTTCTTCTCTCCCCTCATTACCCAGGCCCAACTGTCCTTCTCTACCCCGCTTGCAAATTATCCGACTTGTCTTTCATGGGTTCAAACACGTTATCGGATCAGGGAACGTAAATCGTATCTCCTGGCTTTAAGACTATATTCTGCGACAGGTCCCGCCCATTGATAATTGCCTTGTAATCAATTCTAAAGGTTCTCAATTGACCATTTATTTTCCTCATCAAGCGCAGATCTGACTGCTTGGCCCATTCGTTTAATCCTCCCGCGATGGAAATAGCTTCCAGTACCGTAATCGGTTTGGTGAGCTCGATTTCTCCGGGGTGTGCAACGTTGCCAAGCAGGTAAATTTTCATGTTATGAGCCGCGGTTACGCTCACAGACACTTTTGGAATTTCAACATATTCTTTCAACAATTTCTCAAGTTTTTCCTGAAGCTGTATAGCAGTAAGCCCCGACGCCATGACATCGCCTATCAGAGGCAGGGTAATTTTCCCGTCCGGCCTTACAACCACCTGCCGGGAAAAGTCCGGTTCTTTCCACACATTTATCTCCAGCCCATCACCGGGGCCGATTACGTACGTGGAACTGAAATCGGCAGACTTGGCCACGTTTCCAGCCACGTCGTCCCTGGGGAGCTCACTTACCGGTGGAAAATTTGACGTAGCACACGAGAGCACGAAATAAAGAACGAAAAACAACAGAAAGATCTTCCCAAGCTCTTTCAGTACGTTAAGCATCTGTTCTCTCCTAAGCTTCCAGATTTTCACCAAGGCCATATTTCCTTATCTTGTTAAGCAGTGTCCTGTAATTAACCCCAAGCAAGCGGGCAGCTTTTTTTCTGTGCCACCGCGTGTACTCCAAAACCCGCATTATCGCTTCCATCTCCACTTTTTCCACCACCCGCTGGCTAATGTCCTTCAAACCCTCACAAACTGTCGCTTCCTCATGAACTCCCCTTTGCTTCCCCGGCCACGTTTCTTCTAAATCTCGAGGCAGCGTCCCTGTGTCCCCGGAAACCGCCTCCTCATCGTGGAACGTCGTTTTCAAAGACTGCGTTATGGATTCTCTGAGCTCCTGCTGTATTTGCTCTTCATTTCCAAGCACTACCAGCCTGTGGATTATATTGCTAAGCTCCCTCACGTTCCCCGGCCATTGATACTGATAAAAAAGTTCAAAAGTTTGACCATCCACTGCCGGAATCTTCTTCTTGTACCGCCTGGCATAAAGTCTTAAAAAGTGATCACAAAGCGGCATGATGTCTTCTTTCCTGTCCTTAAGAGGCGGAAGATGTATCGATATTTCGTTCAGTCGATGGAAAAGATCTGCACGAAACGTGCCCTCCATTATCAGCCCCGTCAGATCCCTGGTTGAAGACACCAGGAATCGAGGACTTTCATAAGCTTCGTTATTTCCGCCGCCAGATTGTCCCTCAAAATTCCTGAAAAACCTCAACAGGGTTACCTGGCCTCCCGGCGGGATTTCCTGGATTCTGTCTATAAACAAAGTACCTCCACAGGCAGAATTAAACACCTGGCGCAAATTGTCGCCGGCTTCGCATTTATCCGCATCAACATCGTCCTCCAATTCGCCGTTACAGCAGCTGTCATACGGAATCATCAGCGGATTAATCTTGACAAAAGGCTTGGCCGATCTTCCGGAATTCCAGTGAAGCGCTTCCGCCACCAGATCTTTCCCTGTGCCGTTTTCGCCGTATATGATAACGTTGAGATCCGTTGGTCCTATCCTTTCTACAGTCTTTCTGACCCTGGAGATGGAATCACTTACTCCTATGATTTCAGGAAACGTTGCATGATTACCCGGGAATTCCCGGTAGCCGTTACCCAGCCTTTTCATGGACTGTTCACAACACATATTAAGCAAATCCTATCATGTTGAAATCACGAGCATTTTAACCAGACCACAGTGTTTCCCCTATATAGAGCAAGGGGGATGCCAAAACTAGCGAGAAAGGAGTGTACTGAATATTCAGGAGTGAATACAATATGTTACCGGCAAATAGAAAGAACACCCTTCTGGAACAGCCAAACCGACGGTAACAAATGGTTCGCTTTTATACTATTTAATTTCACAAAAGTGGAAAAACTTTTCACATAAAGGACAAACTTTAAAAACAGTATTTCCCTCTTTTTTATCGATATATTAGCTAGTTAGCCAAAAAGAGATGAATCGAGGGCTCCGCTTACAAAAAATACAACCGGTAAGTAAGACGGAAACCGAGAGCACAAAAGTGGAAAAGAATTTCACACCTGCGAAATTTTATCGCCGGAGTACTTCGAAGGCAGGGATGGTTGTGGGTCGTGGGTTGTTGGTTGTTGGAATACTTCCTTTTGAAGAGGAAGTTGAAATGGTTGAGATGGTTGAAAGGGTTGAGTGCTTTTTTCATTATACCCTTTTCCCCTTGTCCCTAGCAGCTTGAATTGCGGAAGTGGCGAGGATCCTAAGTTCCTAAAGCAGGGCGGAAAAACCGGGATCGAAAGCACAATGAAACGATGACCGCCGTTTGCTTCGAAGATCCGCCTATAATTGTGCCATATGACAATGAAGTTGAGTGCGTGTTAGAGTAGCCCTTGGAGATTTTGTAGCATTGTTCTCTATAAACCATTCATTGCCGGAGGCCTTATGATTAACAACA
>JALXAI010000393.1 GCA_026992215.1 Desulfobacterales bacterium
CGGGAGATATTTCCGACCTTCCTACATGTATGTAACATTTTTGTCCCCGGAAATTCAAAAGGTGCAGATTTTGATTGATTTATTCCATCCAATGTCCTACAAAAATGTATCTTCTGGATAAATCTTTCAAATCAGCTCTGACGAGGGGAGGTCAAACGAACCGCAAGATGGCGAACGCAAACGGAATTCCAAAGGTAAGGCGCGAGGTAAAGGAGCTTTCTTTTCTTTTCGAAATCAGCCAGATACTTGATCGGAGCATGGATATCAGGGATGTTGTGGAACCGGTGCTCGAAGCCATGGCACAGCACATGGGAATGCTCCGGGGAACGCTTACGCTGCTGAACCGGGAGACCGGAGAAATCTTTATCGAGGCCGCTTACGGGCTTTCCAACACCCAGAAAGAAAGGGGGCGTTATAGACTTGGAGAAGGAGTAACGGGGAAAGTTGTTCAAACCGGGCAGCCTGCCGTGGTGCCTCTTATTTCCGAGGAACCGTTATTTTTGAACCGCACGGGAGCCAGGAAGTCTCTCAGGAAAAAAGACATTTCCTTTATTTGTGTCCCCATAAAACTGGGAAACACCGTTATCGGGGCACTTAGCGCGGATCGGTTATTCTCCGAGAGAATTTCCCTCAAGGAAGACGTCCGGCTGCTGTCCATTATCGCATCCATGATTGCCCAGGCCGTGCGGGTAAGGCAATCAGCCCAGGAAGAACGGCAGCGTTTAATGGAAGAGAATATAAGGCTCCAGCAAAAGCTCAAAAACAGGTTTCGCCCGGCAAACATCGTGGGGAATTCAAGGGAAATGCAGGTGGTGTACGACCTGATCGCGCAGGTATCAAAGAGCAACACCACTGTGCTCATAAGGGGTGAAAGCGGAACGGGCAAGGAACTTGTCGCGCACGCCATTCATTTTAACAGCCTCAGAGCCGCCAAGCCGTTTATAAAGGTAAACTGTGCTGCACTACCGGAAACCGTGATCGAAAGCGAGCTCTTCGGGCACGAAAAGGGAGCATTTACGGGGGCTTTAAACAGGAGGAAGGGGCGATTTGAACTGGCCAACGGAGGCACCATTTTCCTGGATGAAGTGGGAGACCTGTCTCCCACGACCCAGATTAAACTCCTCAGGGTACTGCAGGAAAAGGAGTTTGAAAGGGTAGGAGGGACTGCGACCATAAAGGCGGACGTCCGCATTATTGCGGCCACTAACAGAAACCTGGAAAAACTCCTGGACGAGGGAAAATTCAGGCACGACCTGTACTACCGGCTGAATGTTTTTCCCATTCATATTCCGCCGTTGAGAGAAAGAAGGACCGATATCCCCCTGCTTGCCGATTTCTTCGTGGAAAAGTACAGCAAGGAAAACCATAAAGACATTCGAAGAATATCGACTCCCGCCATTGATATGCTCATGAGTTACCACTGGCCGGGAAACGTCCGTGAACTTGAAAATTGCATGGAACGCGCGGTGCTGTTGAGCGTCGACGGGGTGATCAGGAGCTATCACCTGCCCCCTACCCTGCAGACCGCGGAAGCAAGCCGAACCACTCATTCCACCACCCTCCAGGATGCCCTCGACAACCTTGAACGCGAACTTATCGTGGAAGCCCTCAAGTCATCCAGGGGCAACAAGGCGAAAGCCGCAAGGGCACTGGGTATTACCGAAAGGATAATGGGACTCAGGGTGAAAAAACATGGCATTGACTGCAGGAAGTTCAGGATTTACGGATAAGCCAGGTGGCACGGCCGTTGCTTTCATCCATTGCGTGCACAAATGCGCATCACGAGTCTTGATTCATTACACGGAGGTAGAAAGTAGATGAAAGCGATAGTTCTTATGCATGTGGAATCCGAGGGACCCGGGACACTGGGGACGTTTTTGCAAAACCACGGCGTGGAAATCGAAACCCGGAAACTCTACGCAAAAGACCCTGTCCCCACAGAGATTAGCGGCCTTGATGCGGTAATTTCCATGGGTGGCCCTATGAACGTTTACGAAGAAGACGAATACCCGTTTCTCAAAGATGAAACCGATTTTCTCAGGCAGGCCATAGACGACGGGATTCCCGTTATGGGAGTGTGCCTGGGAGCCCAGATGATCGCCAAGGCCTGCGGCAAAAAGGTCTACAGGGCTCCCGAAGAAGAAGTGGGCTGGTGCGAAATATCCTTGACCGAAAAGGCGCGGGAAGACTACCTATTTAAAGATCTCCCTTCCCCGTTAACCGTTTTTCAGTGGCACGGTGACACGTTTGACGTCCCCGACGGCGGAGTACTCCTTGCCAGCTCCGAAGTCTGTGAAAACCAGGCCTTCAGGTACAAAAATGCTTACGGTCTGCAATTTCACGTGGAAGTTACCGGAGACATGCTGGAAGAGTGGTTCGAAGACTCCGATAAGAAAGAGGAAATACTTGAAAAATACAAGATGCTAAGAGCTGACTTGGACAAAAATGCTGAAAAAATATACCACGGCTTTCTAAAGCTGATGCAAAAAGCATTATAAACGATGCTGCCGTCAAGACTATAAAATGTCTTTCCAGACACACGTCGCCTGGCTGTGACTTCGTGCATTTGGCCTCTTTGCCCGCGGGCGGATGCCGGCGGGCAAAACTACCGCCGACGCCTCCCCGGTTCCCGCTCCTCCTTTTCAACATGGACTGTCATTAAATTTCCTTTAATAATTAACACCACCTCCATCACCTTTCCGCGGAGTTAAAACCCGGGCGGTCGTACCCTCTTCCCCTCATTGCCTGAAAAAATAATTTCAACCCTACCATTATGTAGGATATGTCCTTTTCCTCCTACTTCGGGGTATTTCATCCGGTTTTTGCGGTAATCAACCCCGATGGGAATATCACATGGAATATCAACATATTATACGAGATCCATGCATGTGGCATTGCCCTTGCTCCATATCGGATGCGTTTTCAAAAACGACGTTTTTGAAGTACTGGTTTTTTATTTAGGTTAACATCTAACGTTTTGCGGAGGAATGAACCATGATTAACACCGGAGATACTGCTTTCATGCTAATAGCCACGGCCCTGGTGATGCTCATGACGCCCGGCCTGGCTCTTTTTTACGGAGGGCTCGTCAGGACAAAGAACGTGCTAGGCACCATAATGCAGAGCTTTATCTGCCTGGGCCTTGTTTCTCTTATCTGGGTCACCTACGGCTACTCCCTCGCCTTCGGGCCCGATGTCGGAGGTTTCATCGGCAATTTCAAGTATGCTTTCTTAAGAGGTGTCGGCCTTTCTCCAGGCCCCTATGCCGCCACAATACCTCATTTACTTTTTTGCGCGTTTCAATTAATGTTTGCCATAATAACCCCGGCGCTTATCACGGGAGCCTTTGCCGAGAGGATGAAGTTTTCGGCGTTTCTGGTGTTTACGGCGCTCTGGACCACTTTTGTCTACCTGCCCATCTGCCACTGGGTATGGGGGGGAGGCTGGTTGCAGAAGCTGGGAGCACTCGATTTTGCCGGAGGAACGGTTATTCACATAAATTCAGGAGCGGCGGCCTTGTGTGCGGCATTGATTGTTGGTGAAAGAAAGGGATGGGGAAGGGAGGCGTTTCATCCTCATAACCTTCCGATGACTGTCCTGGGAGGTGGGTTGCTGTGGTTTGGATGGTTCGGTTTCAATGCGGGAAGCGCGCTCTCGGCTGGCTCCATTGCCTGCCTTGCTTTTTTCAATACCCAGATAGCCACGGGTGCTGCGGCTCTTTCGTGGGTTTTTGCCGAGTGGATATACCAGGGAAAACCCACCACCCTGGGCGTGGTTTCCGGGGCTCTGGCGGGCCTGGTTGCCGTGACCCCCGCCGCCGGTTTTGTGGGACCGATGAGTTCCGTTGTACTTGGCCTGATTGCCGGTGTACTTTGCTACGGCGCTGTGATATTGAAAGCAAGGATTGGCTACGATGATTCTCTCGACGTGGTTGGTGTACACGGCGTCGGTGGAACATGGGGCGCGGTGGCCACCGGGCTCTTTGCTTCTGTTGCGGCAAACCCGGACGGGGCCAACGGTCTTTTTTATGGCAACGTGCACCAGTTCCTGATCCAGCTGTTAGGAATAATAGTTGCTATAGTATTTTCGATGGCGGTCACAACCGTGATTCTGAAGGTGGTGGATCGTACGATGGGACTCAGGCTTAGCAGGGAAGAAGAGATTCAGGGTCTGGATGTCACCCAGCACAGCGAAATGGGTTACTCGTTCTAGGGTTAATGAAATTTGAGCTATAGAAGGAGTTAGCATGAAGAAAATCGAAGCAATCATCAAACCGTTTAAACTGGATGAAGTGAAAGAGGCTTTGAGCGAACTCGGAGTAAAAGGGATGACCGTGAGCGACGTGAAGGGATTTGGTCGCCAGAAAGGTCACAAGGAAATTTACAGGGGAGCCGAGTACGTGGTGGATTTCATCCCCAAGGTAAAGATAGAGCTCGTGGTAGATGACGAAATTGTTTCAAAGGTAATAGATACGATAATAAATTCGGCTAAAACAGGAAAGATTGGCGATGGTAAGATCTTTGTAACCACCATCGACGAAGT
>JALXAI010000394.1 GCA_026992215.1 Desulfobacterales bacterium
TTGCGTACCCGAATTTTAAAGATTGGCTGCCCGGGTACAGGTTGAAAAGGGCGGCAAGGAATCTTTTCTCCGACATGCAGAACACGAAAATGAAGGCGATCAAGACCAGGTCGGACTGGGCAATAGTCTTCGACACCGCCAACAACAGGTATGTGATATGTTCCAGCCCGGGTGGAGATACCAACTGGGGGACCCTATATGATAATGACAAGGAAGAAACCGTCAATCTTTCTTCTTATTCAAGCGGGATCAGGTATGGTCATGGAAATGCCACTTCTCCCCTGGGAGGAAGCTTTGATACCGACAACGTAACATTTCAAAACAACCTGGTGATATTCACGCCGAGGGGAATTCTGGGTAGCCCGGGGGGCTATTGCTACATCGAAAACGAGAAAGGTGCCACTTACAGCGTTGGAGCCCTGGGCAGCGGGGTGATCATGATCAAAAAATGGATTGGGGGCTCCTGGAAGTAGCAAGATAATGCAAAAGCATCAAAGGCAAGGATATGGCATGAAACATGACAGAGGATTTACGCTTATCGAAATATTGATTGTTCTCCTCCTGGTTTCCATACTGACGGCCGCCATATACAGGACTTTCAGAGACCAGCAAAAGAGTTACATGGTTCAGGAGGAAGTTGTCGAGATGCAGCAGAATTTAAGGGCCGGGTTGGACATCATGTCGAGGGAAATTCGGATGGCCGGATACGATCCTGCTCAATCTGGAAACTTCGGTTTCCTGACAGCCGCTGCTACCTCGACGAGCTTTACCATAGATTTTGATGGCAACGGGGGAACCCCTGGAAATGATGAGACCATTACGTACAGGCTGGTTGATTATGACGGGGACGGAATCGCGGCGGAGTTGAAAAGAACAACCACGAGTATGGATTTGCCTATCGCTCTCAATATTCAGGCCATTGGATTTGCTTACGGCTTTGATAGCGATTCGGATGGTTATCTTGACAAAGACGGTAGCGGAAATACCATCTGGGCAATTGATACCAATGCAGACGGTCGCCTTGACACGAACATCGACACGAACGCAGACGGAGTTATCGATGCCAATGACAATCCCGCCGGAATTGCACTGACTACACCCGTTAATATAAGCACTATTCGAGCCGTTCGCCTGTGGATTCTGGCGAGGACTTCAAGGGCCGACACCAGGTACAGGGATACCCGGACATACGTTGTCGGTAACCAGCACTTGACTGTCAACGATGGTTATAGACGGCGACTGGTTTCCATTATCATCAAATGCAGAAACATGGGGTTGGAATAATGAACCGGAAACTACGAAAGGTGAATAACAGCGGATTCAGTCTGCTGGAAGTTTTGGTAGCCTTGATTATCTTTACCATCGGAATCCTGGGCATGGCGGCACTCCAGATAACAGCCATCAAGGGTAATTATTTTTCCAGCAACCTGTCTGAAGCGATGGCCCTGGCTCAAGAAAAATTCGAAGAACTGGTACAGACCGATTACAACCTTGATGGCGCGGGACAGCCCCTGGAAGCGGGCAACCATTCCGAAACCAGTGGAAAATACACGGTGAATTGGACAGTACAGGATGATACGCCCATCCAGGACACCAAGACCATAGTGATAACTGTCACATGGTCCGAGAGGGGAAAACAGCATCAAACGAGCCTGCGATTGATAAAGTCGAGTGCCGTGGATGACAGTTACAAGGCTAGTTAATTACGTTCGCAAGTTTTGCGGAAAGGGAATGATAAAATGAAACTGTCAACATTAAGAAAGCCCCTGCAAAACGATAAGGGAGGAATCCTGATTATCGCCCTTCTGATGTTGATAATACTGACTCTTTTAGGAATTGCCGCCACGGATACGACGAACGTGGAAATCCAGGTCGCAGCCAATGACAAGATTTATAAAGAAGCTTTTTACAATGCGGATTCCGGAGTATTTTACGCAGTAGCGAAGGGAAGTATCCTGGTTCCGTCTCACGGAGCCGCTCCTTCCTTTACTCAAGTAAACCCTCCTGACCTGCCAAGTAACGTAACTCTTTACTATCGGGACGTCACAGCGGGGCCTCCCAGGCAAATTGAAGTCCGATCCGTGGGAACGGCCCAGGGCGGTGGCACCGCATCTATTGTTGCCGGGATCGAATTCGTGACCTCCGGTAAACAACAGGGCCCGGGTAACTTAAGCAGCTACTAGCCCAGCGTGCTGGTATAACCGGGCTTTCCTGGTTCGCGAGCCCCTCTGCTCTCGGGCGCAATTTTAAGGAGGTAAGAAAATGAAGTATCTACGCTTTACTCTTGTGTATCTGTTTATAATGTTCCTGACCATGGGAATTATTCTGTCGGACAACGGAATCATAAGGGCAAGTGATGACGATGTTCCGTTTTTTGCAGGCAACAACGGGCTACCGAATGTTCTGCTAATTTTCGATAATTCCGATTCCATGCAGGATTTGCCTTATCCGAGAAAAGACGGAAGCCCGGTCAGACCCAGCGGGTGGGAATGGCGAAGGGGCGTTGTGGTAGATGATGATGGAACGATTGCAGAAAATGACAGCGGGCACATAATCTATGATTATTACAAGTATGTTACCACAGACGAACAGCTTACCCTGCCCGGCACCACACCTCCTCCTATCCCTGGTGTCGGTTCTCTGACAAGCACCATCACCAACGTCCCGGGAAGTGATTCGAACAGGATATACGACAATAACGTGGATTGGAGTGATTCAGCTGTTCATGACTGGAGCAACTTCGTCCATAACTATCGTTACTGTCTCGTAAAGATTTTAGATAAAAATGGCGCCATTCAATACCGGACTATTACTGACAGAAGCACAGGGGGTAAATACTGGAGAGTAAATCAGAATATTCACTATGATAGCAGCAATGAACCCTACACCTACGAAATAGTTTCCGGGCAACCTGGTGAAGTAACGTACAATTATAGCAACCCCAGTTATGTTTTCGACGCCAACTTTGACTGGTCCACGATACCTGATTGGTCAACCTTCTCAAACACGTACAGGTACAAAAAGCTGGTTGTAACCGCCGGAACCAACGCGGGAGAAAGCAGGGGGATATACAGTTACAGTTCTTCAAGCAAGTACTGGAGATTGGCTTCTCCTTTTCCTGAACCCTGCGATCATACAACCCGCTACAAGATTGTAGGGAGCGCCGACGATAACAAACGTGCTTCGGGAGGAAACCATCCCGCAAGCAAGTTGTACCAGGCCAAGAAGGCTCTAAACCAGTTGCTGGATAGCTCCACCATCAGGTATTGTGCAGAAACTGATGCATCTGGCAACTGCATCAGCTACAAGTACAAGGTAAACTTCGCCTTTGCAACATACATGTCCGCTCGAATACCACGGGTAAGGGCAAAATACTACAGAAAAGTCACGTTCGATAACCCAGACCGGTGCAGGGCCTATTACTGGAGGATGTCAAATACAAGCGCCAATTTCTATGACAACGACGGCCCCACCAATGGTTATGATATAACCGCCTGGGGAACTCATTACGAGGATGTGAGCGTTGGGGATCACATAGATCGCCTCTACCGCGAAGGACACTGCGACGAACAAACAATTCACTACACCATTACCGATATATCACCGTCGCCAACTGATTCTTCCCCGAATCGATACCGTATTCACCTGGAAAGTCGTGTTGGAGTGGGCGGCGAAGGCGGCTATAAGTATTTCCACTGGCTGTATTTTGAAGTAAGCGACTGCAGCGAGTGCGGTACATACAGTTATCCAGACCCTTACGACGATGGCAGCCATACCTGGCACCTGGTCGGAGCGGGTGATGCCTGTTACCAGGATCCGGGCTGCGCCGAAGGTTCCACCGGGTGGTACTACCAGACAACCTATCATGACACGTACGGAGACTACAACGTGACGGACCCCGATGAGCCCAGGTATATAGACAGGAATACCCTGATGGTAACCCCTGAAAAAGGCCGTTGCAGCATACCTGGTGATGACTGGCTGTGTACTGATCCGGATCCTGACGCGGGAGAATGGACTCTTGTAGAATCAACCATTGAAAATGTCCCCATAAACTCCGACGGCGATCTTGGCGACATTACCCCGAACACCTATGATTATTCCTATTTTCGATATCCTGGCAAGGGAGATGCAGATCATCCTCACGGATGGAGTTATAAAAGAGCCTATTACGACGGAGATACCAGCAAGAAATGGATTTACAGGCGGGGCTACTGGACTGGTGAAGCAGACTGGGGAGATGACATACAACCTGATCCTTATTTCCCTGCCGACATTGGAGGAGAAAACGCAAATCATTCGGGCGATGACCAGATCATCTTTGTCAATCTTCCGGAATACGATGATTCTGATCCGTACAAAGGTGACGATGTAAATGGGAATAATATCAGTCTCATCAAGAACTACATCAGCCTTGCCAGGGTCACGTATCCGGGTGATAGCAGGTATGTTGTGACAATGATGCCTTATACCGATTCTCTTCCCGTAAATAGCTCTCAGGCCCTGTCGGGAAAGGGAACTCCCCTTGCCGCAACCCTTCAGGACGCGAAAAGGTATTTCGAAAGTTATATCGCTCAAGACTCCTATACTCTTGGAGGCTGCAGAGACAACTACATTATCCTGCTGACCGATGGCCTGGAAACATGTGACGGAGACCCGGTACAGGCCGCGGAGGATCTCAGGCACATAGTGGTAAATGATCAGGAATTTGACGTGAAGACCTTCGTAATCGGTTTCGGACTGGACGATCAAAGCAAGGCAAACCTGAATGCCATTGCGAATGCAGGCGGCACCGATTCGGCGTATTTTGCAAACAACATGGATGAGTTACTTGGAGCATTCAATGATATCTTTCCGCAAATTTACGCTGCTTCGTACACGAGATCAAGTCCGGTGATCACCACGCTGACAGATCCCACAGATAATCTGCGCATATATACCGCTTATTTTGATTATCCTGTGTGGCGAGGCCACCTGAAGGCTTTTGAAGTTGATAAATCGGACGGTCATATAATCGGGCCGGTAAGTACGTGGCCGGGAGACTGTGACGGAGACGGAAACAACGACGCGGATGCCGGGTGTGAGATGAAACTCCACGGTAGAGGAACGGTATATACCACAACGGGAACCGGCATATCGCCCGGTAAAATCGAATTTTCCACCTCAAATGCATCCACACTTAAGGCTCTCATAAATCCCGAAGGCTACGATATTGACGGAAACGGCACCGCCGATGAAATAGCTGACGCGGAAACAATAATAAACTACGTGCTGGATCCTGGTTACGATAATGCCAGGTACGTGGGAAACAGGGACAAGAACTGGCCTATGGGAGATATTTACCACTCTGCGCCGGTGGTGGTGACAAAACCCGCTTTCAATCTCTCGGATTCCAATTTCCCCGGATACGCCGGTTTTAAGGCCAGCCATACCGCCAGGAATACTCTCATTTACGTGGGGGCGAATGACGGAATGGTTCACGGCATAAGAGCCTCTAACGGGCAGGAAGAATGGGCATACATTCCCAAAGCCGTGCTAAGCAAGTTGTACGAATTCAGGATCGGGCACCGCTTTACCGTTGATCTGCCCATGAGAGCCGCGGACATATATTCGTCAGGCGGCACGGGAACACCTTGGTCGGCAGTTACCCATGGAAACGAGGAAGACGGATGGCACACCGTTCTTGTGAGCGGCCTGAGAAAAGGTGGATACTATTACTTTGCCATCGACGTTACCGATGACAGTAATCCCGTGCCAATGTGGGAAATAACGGATGCCAACATGGGGCAGACCTGGTCCACTCCAAGCTTTGGACGAATAAATGTAAACGGCGTTAACAAGTACGTCATCTTTGTAGGAGGCGGATACTCTACCACAGAAAACAAGGGAAACAGGATTTACATAATCGATGTCGCGACGGGGAGCATTTTGAAAGAATTTACCGTGGGTGATCCGACGAATAATGTTCCCTCGGAGTTGCTTGTTGTCAGAAGCGACAATACCTCAAGTTCGGTCTACGGAAACATAGAAGTTGTGTATTTTGGGGATACCAGCGGAACGTTGTGGAAGATTTCCGATCTTAACGCAGAGAGCGGATGGAACCCGACCCTGGAGACCCTTTTTGTCCCGGCCAATCCGAGGCCTATCTATCACAAGCCGGCTATTTCCATCAGGAAAAGGTGTGGCCGTCGCTTTATTCTATTCGGAACGGGCGACGAACAGCACCCCACCGAAAGCGATAGTTACGATTACTTCTATGAAGTCGAGGATCGACCTCTTCAAGCAGGAGAAACGAATCAAGACAGGTTGATGTGGCAGGAATCGTTCCCTGCCGGGGAAAAGATGCTTTCCGATCCCACCGTTTACCTGGGTGTGGTGTACTTTACGACCTTCCAGCCCCAGGGAAGCTGCGGCTACGGTAGCAGTTATCTCTACGGTATAAAGGTGAGCACGTGCACGACCCTCGGAGGAGACGGCGGGATAAGATACGGCCTTGACGAGGAAGGAAACGATATCGAATACAATCCGCGCCAGAAAAAGATATCCCTGGGAGCCGGTATTGCAACCTCGGTTGTAATAGGTCCGCCGAGAGCCTATCTGCAAAAGCCCACCGGCACCCAGCAGAACCTGGGCCCCCCGATGTCTTTTAAGGTGCCCACGGTGAGCAAGCTTATTTACTGGAAGGAAGAGTTCTAATCGTAATACGATATAAATCAAGGAGCACAAGCCCCGTTCACATCTTCGGGGTGAGTGCTCCTTGTAAAATACTTCCTTAAAAACGGGTAACGTTGAGCGCGTACGAATTTTTAAACTGAATCTGGTCGTGAGACCTGGAGCCAGGTGCAGAAGCGGGCAGTCGAGCTCGAGACTGCTATTTTGTAGTGAAAAAAGTCGACTCCCGCTGGAGAAAGACAACTTCTTCTCTGGGGACTTCACCTGACGTATCAAGTCCCGCCGGGCTGCTTAATCACATGTAACCTTAATCCGGTATTCCGGATACGTTTCATAGGTATCATGCCAGTTTTTTCTACGACCTTTCCTCGTGATCTAACAAAAAAATGGTGCCTGGTGTCAATTTTTTTGAAGACCTGAAAATAATTTAATAGTATACTGATAGAAAGTTTATATACCCTTCTCAAAAGGGAGTAACGCGAAATCTGCGTTTACATTAAACTTTTCCACTTGTTCACCTTCGTTTGTCCATTTAACCTTTTGTGGCATGAAAATTGATCTATTTCCTTTCACCGGGCAGAAGAATCAGAGGTTAGGGAAACATGAGTGTTTCGAGACTAGCTAAAGATCATTTCATGAAGTTCGTGTGGCTTTCCGAGAGTGGAATAACCCTGGTAGAAGTAATTATAGTATTTGGTTTACTTGCCGTCATAGCCACCTTCGCCTACCCGAATTTCAAGAACTGGTTGCCGGACTACAGGCTTAAAGGAGCTGCGAGGGACCTCTATTCCAACATGCAGCTGGTTCGGATGAATGCCGTTAAACAGAACAAGAACTGGGCTATCGTGTTCGACGTAGCCAACAATAAGTACTATTTGTGTTCAGATTCCGGCCCGGACGGAAAGTGGAGCAACATATCGGACAATACGGTTTTTCAAACCATCAACCTGAGCAATTACGAAAGCGGCATATCTTACGGTCACGGAAACGCCACCACCAATGCTACTGCTTCGGGAGGTACGTTTCCGCCTGATGATGTCAGTTTCAACAATGGAACGGGAGATCCGAACGTGGCGGTATTTACTCCCAAAGGATTTTGCGTGGGAGGAGGTTACTGCTATCTGTCCAATGTCAACAATACTGCTTACGCGGTGGGAGCACAAACTTCAGGGGTAATAGTACTGAAAAGATGGAACGGTACAACATGGAATTAGGGCACAAGAATAAGTTTGAATACTCGATTACGGGTTTGAACTCTGATGTCAGGGGATTTTCGCTGGTCGAAATACTTGTAACCCTGGTGATTATAGGCATAATTTCAGCCGCGATCTATGTGGCTTTTCAGAGTCAACAGAAGAGCTATCTGGTTCAGAACCAGGTGGCGGAAATGCAGCAAAACCTGAGAGCTGCCCTGGATATCATGACAAGGGAGATCAGGATGGCGGGGTACGATCCCCAGGAATCGGGCAGGTTTGGCATTATATCAGCCACCGCTTCGTCTTTTAACTTCACGGCAGACATTGGTAGTGGCGGCAATAATGACAACGGAACCCTGGATGGCAATGAGACCTTTTTGTATGAACTCTACGATAGCGATGGAGACGGCGTCAGGGATGCTTTGCGAAGAACTCCGGGCGGTTCCGCCGTAGCAAATAATATTTATAACCTTGAATTTTACTACACCCTTGACGACGGGAGTCAAACTCTTGCACCTGCCGATCCAAGCAAAATCAGGATAGTGGAAATAAGCCTTCTTGTCAGGTCGTCGAAACCGGACAGGGACTACACCGATACGCAGACCTACACCACTGCCTCGGGAGCTTCGTGGGGTCCGTTTAACGATCATTATCGACGACGCTTGATAACCTTTTCGGTACAATGCAGGAATCTGGGGTATTAGCAATGAAGAACGAAAACGGATTCACGTTACTGGAAGTATTGATAGCAACTTTAATTTTCGTTTTTGGGATCCTGGTTGTGGGAAACATGCAGATCACTTCAATACAGGGAAATTCTTTTGCAAACAGCCTGACCGAGGCGTCCACCGTTGCCCAGGACCAGATCGAAACCCTGCTTAATTCTTCTTATTCCAGCACGGCCCTTAGTGATACTGATAGTGATGGAACTAACCAGGACACGGACGGTGACGGGATAGATGACCAGGGAACAGACCGTCAGTTCGGGCTCAATGACAATACGACGCTTACTGCCGACCATTACACCGTAAACGGGCGCTACACCATATACTGGAACGTAGCGGTGGATCATCCCGTGTCTGGCACCAAAACGATCAGGTTGATTGTTACCTGGAATGAAAGAGGCAACCAGAAACAGGTTGTTTTCGACATCGTGAAACCAAATGTTTGATGTTCAGCTTGCAAAATTGGGAGGCAATTCGGGGAGGAATAGCCATGTATAAATTAATCGACGAGAAGGGTTCAATACTTGTTATAGCCGTTTTTATACTACTGTTACTTACCATGATAGGTATTTATGCCACGAATACGAGTACCCTGGAACTTATGATAAGCGGGAATGACAAGGTGAGCAAAAGAAATCTGTACAAGGCGGAGTCAAGTGCTTACGTCGGAGCAAGCACGATAGATGCTTTTGCTTATAAGCCGAATACAAATACTTATGGCTGGTTTCACCCCAAGAGTAGCCCTGCCGATCCGACGGATTCGAATACATGGAATGACAGCAATTCGCAAAGTATTCCGGCCCTGGGAAATGCAAGATTCGTAGTTAACGACGGGGGCAAGTACATCCCGAAAGATGCTTCTCTTGTCATAAAGCCCACTTATGGATCTTCACAAATAAATGTTTTTCACATAAGCGGAAAATATGTGGAGAACGGCGGAGAAAGTATCGTGAGTATCGGGCTGAAAAAGAGATACTACTAGGTAACCATGGAATAAACATATTGCAGGATTCCTGATCTGGAGGGAACTGAGTGATGAAAAGAAATATATATATGATTGGAACGATATTATTATTTTTACTGGTATTTTTAAGCAATATTGCCCTGGCTCTCGAGACCATGCCCAACGAGCCTTTGATTACCACCATCCATCATGCTCCCGCTAACATCCACTTTGTCATGGATGATTCGGGAAGCATGGACTGGGAATTCATGACCACGGACTCCGATGGACTCTATTATGCCAGCGGGTGGCGATACTACGTGTACTATGAAAACAGTTACGGATATTATGATAACGTTGACAATAACTATTCTTCTTACCATGTTGCACCGAAAGATCACTGGAAACCAAGGTACCACGGCTACAACAGGTTGTTTTACAATCCTGCCGTTACTTATACTCCCTGGAAAGGAAAGGATATAAACGGGGATGATTACGGTGATATTGATCCAACCAGCGCTCCCTCTGATCCGTACAGACCAACATCTTACACCCGCAACCTGACTATTGGTGAAAACGCCTCCTGGTGGGTATGGTACGATGCCAACGGAAACGGTGACAAGGATCCGAACGAAATGTACAAGGTGGTTCTTTCGGGCAGCGGGAGTGCGACCACGGTGTCGTATTACCGCTGGGACCAGGACCCTGATTCTTACCTCCAGGTGGCCTCGTCTCACCTGCACTCCGTATCATCACCACCCGATGCCGTAAAGATAACAAGAACTCCGGAAGAGGAGTTGCAGAATTTCGCAAACTGGTACTCTTATTACCGACGTCGTGAGTACGTGGCCAAGGCAGCCGTTGGCAAAGTTATAGATCAGATGAACGGCGTAAAAATTGGGATATCTTCAATAAATGACAGGATATCTTTTCAGGACAACCTCTACGTGGATACGTCCAGTACCGGAGAAGCCAACAGGGCAACGTTGTTCACGAAGCTATACTCTTACAGCTCGTCCGGATACACACCGCTGAGAAGCGGTCTTAATCGGATTGGAGAATACCTGATGGGAGACCTCTCGGGACATCCTTCGCCCATAGCGTCTGAAGAAGACGGCGGCGCATGCCAGAGAAATTTTACCATTGCCATGACTGACGGGTATTACAACGGGTATTTTTACGGAGCGGGTAATGTTGACGGTGGAGAAGAAGGAGACTTCGGACATCCGGGATATGCGGGAGAAAAACCTTATACCGATTCTTATAGTAATACCCTGGCTGACATTGCCATGAAATACTGGCTCCAGGATCTGTCATCATCTCTACCGGACGAAATACCCGAATTGCCCAATGATCCTGCAACATGGCAGCATATGGTCACCTATACCGTGGCTTTTGGAGTAACCGGCACCCTTGATCCGAATCAGGATCCTGACGACGTAACGTGGCCGAATCCCAACTCTGGCAACGCACAGAAAATAGACGATCTGTGGCATGCGGCGGTAAACGGTCACGGTATGTTTTTGAGCGCCCAAAACCCGCAACAGCTAATTAACTCTCTATCCAGCATAATGGAAGATATTGAGAAACACTTCGGTTCCAGCGCATCAGTGGCCTTAAATAGTGGCAAGATTACCGATAATTTCAGGCTGTATCAATCGCTCTACAACACCGACGGGTGGTGGGGAGACGTGAGAGCGTACGAAATCGACGAAAATCAGCAGGTGGATCGAGAACATCCACTGTGGGAGGCAAATGAGCTTCTGGATGATAAAGATTGGGATGCCGACAGGAAGATAATAACTTTCAACGGATCCAGCGGAATTCCCTTCCGATGGTCTGACCTTACCACTGCTCAGAAATCGTACCTGAACAATGACCAGAATCTTTTGAACTATTTGAGAGGAGACCGGTCCAACGAAGGCACTGGTACGAGCGACTTTAGAAGGAGAGTTTATGTCCTTGGGGATATAGTTCACTCTTCGCCGGCATTTGTGGCTGCCCCCAAGTATATTTACGAAGAAAACGGGTATGCCTATTTCAGGGACAACTACGCAACGAGAACACCGCTTCTTTACGTGGGATCCAACGACGGGATGCTACATGCTTTCAGGGCCAGCGACGGGGAGGAAGTATTCGCGTATGTTCCGAATCTCGTTTTTTCCAAGCTGGCAGATCTTGCTGATAAAAACTACCAGCATCAGTTCTACGTTGATGGTACTCCGACGGTAGCGGACGTCTACGACTCGACAAGTACTGCGAGTCCAAGCTGGCGAAAGTGGAAAACCATCCTCGTGTGTGGTCTCAAGTACGGAGGGCAGGGATATTTCGCCCTTGACGTTACCGAACCACCCGAGGCCTCGGACTCGGAATCAACCATTGCTTCCAAGGTCCTGTGGGAGTTCAGCGACGCTGACGACGCAGATCTCGGGTATTCCTTTAGCACTCCAATCATCGCACCCGTGAAAGGAAGCAGCTACAGTAGCACGGCACCGCTGCAAAATGCCAGGTGGGTGGTCATTTTTGGAAACGGGTACAACAACAGTGAGGCGGACGGACATGCCAGCACCACCGGGCATGCCTGCCTGTATATACTTGACGCCATGACAGGGACTCTGCTCAAGAAAATTGATACCGGAGTGGGTTCAACAACCAATCCCAATGGCCTTGCCTCTCCGGCAGTGGTAGATGTTGACGGTGATTTCCTGGCTGACTATGTCTATGCCGGAGATCTTCAGGGGAATTTGTGGAAATTTGACCTTACAAGTACCAGTATAAGTAACTGGGACGTGGCATACCATGATGACGATGGTAATCCTGAGCCCCTTTTTCAGGCCACTGATCCCGACGGAAATCCTCAACCCATTACCGTGATGCCGGAAGTTACTCTCCACCCGGAACATTCGAAGATAGGATTCGTAAGAGACCACCTCGGAAACCTCACGGTTGATTTTCTCAATACCTACATGGTCTACTTCGGAACAGGCAGATACATTTACGAAACCGATATAAACGATACCCAAATTCAGACTTTCTACGGAATATGGGACAGGGGAGAAAGCCTTGGAACATTTGATAGATCAAGCAATACTCCTCTTCTTCTACAACAAACAATAACCGTGGATTCGACAAGCTTTGCCACGCCCGTGCGGATTGTTTCGGATAACCGGATCTCGTGGTACATCACGAACGAAGACGGAGACCCCGTAATTCACCACCTAGGATGGTACGAGGATCTCAGCGTAAATGGTGTGGCTGAAGGCGAGAGGGTTGTTGATGATCCGATTGTCAGGCATGGAAGGGTCATCTATGTGACCTTTATTCCAACGGACAACCCCTGTGCCTATGGAGGTGAAAGCTGGTTAATGGAAGTAGACTATGAAAATGGAGGAATGTTGAGTACCACGGTTCTCGATCTTAACGGCGATGATGTAATTGATGAAAATGACAGAACGAACAGCGGAGAAGCACCGTCAGGCATATATCTCGGTGGCGGTAAATCATCAACACCCGTTGTGGCAGATATAGATAAAGAAAAGGAAGCAAAATTCATCAGTAAAACAAGTGGTGTAACAGAGACTGTCAAGGAAAAAGGAGGAAGCTCCGATACCGGGATTTTCTACTGGGAAGAAGTGTTTTAAACTAGGAAAGAAGCCGGAGAAAAAAATGGTTCAGAAGGAAATAATTATGAGAAAAAACAGATTTTGTGCAGCAACCTCAGTAGTTTTATTTGTTTTGGTTCTGATGGCGGGAATCGGTTTTGCGCAAAACAACTCGCCGAACGCTGAGTCCGGAACCATTTTATACAGCAGTTCGCTGCTCGATCAAATAATTGAAATTGGCCGTGTGGACAGGTTTTTCCCCGGGAAATACATCATCATGGACGATATCCTGATCCGCATCCCTCCAGACGTTCCTATCTTTAATGATGGTGGCAAAAGGCTTGGAACAATTGTTCCCGGATCCATCGCAGGGATTGCCCGAGAACCCGAAACGAACAAGATAGTTGCTATCATCAAGCTTTCGAGAAAAACTTTCAATGAGCTGGTAAAAAAGCGAGAGGGTAAATAGACAGTTTTCGGGGCGCCCCGACGGCAACGTCGGGGCGCGAGATCCTATTCTATTTTTTCAAGAGTGGGTACCGGTGGAGGTTGAGGAGTTTTTTTCCTGCGAATTTTTATCTTTTTCCAGAAGCCCCCTGTACCGAAACACTCCCACCCCCAGCGAAGCCAGCCTAAAAGGGAATAGGCCAGCCAGAGGGCCCAGAAGAGCATAAGGAATCGGAACACGTAGAGCGGGAGAGACAGGGTCCAGACTGCTGGCATGTTTGAAGCGACCCTGTCCTGGGTCCAGTGCAGCCAGTAGTTTGTGGAACCGTTTCCGGTAATTTGCATGTCAGGGATCCCGAGAAGACCGTTTTTGACGGCAACATAGAGGCACCACAACGCTACAAGCGTTGCAAAAAACACTAGCAATTGCAAGCAATTAAACAGAAACGATCGATCCCCTAAAGGATTTTTCTCTCTTACACTCAACAGGATCAGCCATCCAACCACCGCGATTGCCATTACAGGAGCTATCTGGGTTAGGCCTATACCCAGCAGGAACCAGCTAACCATCCCGAGGGGAGTTTTGGTGTACTTTCCCAGTATAATAGCCGCAATTAGCACCACGACCAGGTAGCTCCAGAAAAGTACAGCCGGGCCAAAACTGGGCCCACCGGTCCACAGGATCCACCTGCTTCTGGGCATCTTAACGTAAACGTTGGCGTTCACTGCCCCGGTACCCAGGTTGACGGGGGCTGACCTGGTGACCGTGGAAAGGCCTGTGTCGTCGTACCAGGCAATCCTGCATGTCTGCAATCCGGGAGAGAGCGGCAGTATAAGCTTATCTGCTTTAAGCTTGATGGGCTGACTTCTGCCGTTTATTGTGACCTCGATCAGTTTTGAGCCACGGGGCAGGTAAATTTCGTGGTGCTCTCCCTTGGTGGATCTCAACTTCATGTAAAGCTCTGACTTACTGAACCTCGTTCCGGGGACTATCCGAAGATCAGACTTCTCGATGGTCAATCTTCGCCCGGGTATGCCCCTGAGCCTCGTTACTGCAATCTCTACGGATTCTCCCGGCCACGGACGCCATTGAGGCATCCAGAACCCGGACTTGTTTCGATGATGTATCACGGGAATCCCCTTGAGATCACAATGCCAGAT
>JALXAI010000395.1 GCA_026992215.1 Desulfobacterales bacterium
CAGTAACAAACCCCCTGGCGGCTGAGCATCGTCAAGCTTTCTTGCTTGCGTAGCCCCGGCGGAAAGCTTTCCGGCTTATTTGCTTTTCACGAGCCTTTTATGCTATCTTGCACAGCACGAACAATAATTCTTTCCCGGAAAACAGAGATGACCATTATTGGAAAAATTCTTCTTATTTACTTTCTGATACTCGTCGTCCTCCTTGTAATTCAGAATCGACTTATTTTTCGCCCTACCAGGAATTTTCCTTTCAGACCGGCACAGTTCGGACTTAAACCGGAAGAAATATTTTTCAGCAGTTCCGACGGAACCAGGCTACACGGATGGTTCTTTGATGCGGGCAAGGATGCTCCATGCTTGCTTTTCTGCCACGGCAATGCCGGAAACATAAGCGATAGGTTGGCAAACGTGAAACTGCTTCTGAAACTCCCCGTAAACGTTTTTATTTTTGATTACCGTGGCTACGGAAAAAGTGAAGGGAGTCCCACCGAGGCCGGGGTTTACGAAGATGCCGAAAGTGCATGGAGGTTCGTTCACGAGAAAAAGGGATTTGCGGCGAGTCGCATAGTTGTTTTCGGGCGTTCGCTCGGAGGCGCCGTGGCAGCGGAGCTCGCACTGAGGAGGCCACTGAAAGCGCTGATTCTTGAAAGCACCTTTTTTTCGCTGAAAGATCTCGTTGGCAAGATATTTCCTTACGCACTCTTTTATCCCTTCATACCCGACAAATTCAACACCGGCAGAAAAATAGGGAAAGTTCACGTACCACTGTTCATCATCCACGGCGATCAAGACAGAACGGTCCCGTGGTCGCACGGGAAAAAGCTTTTTGATACTGCAAACACACCCAAGAAATTCTGGCTGGTAAAAGGAGCCCATCATACCGATGCATACGAGGTGGCTCCTGCTGAATACTTAGAAAGGTTGAGAGATTTCATATTGACAAGCCGATAGCACCTAATTTAAGTTCGTAACTGCCAAAGGCATTTCAGGTTACCACGCTATGCGGTAGACTGATATCAGCAAAAGATGCCCTGTTTTCAACCCTGAAGCTGAACCCGCGTAGGATGGATCGGAACAATCAACAGTCAATAAGCGGAGAGGAGGAGTTCCATGTCAAAAAGGGTAATCAATTTCAATCCGGGACCGGCAGCATTACCGCTTCCTGTTCTCGAGGAAATCAGGGATGAGCTTCTGAATTACAAGGGATGCGGTATGTCCGTTTTGGAGATAAGCCATCGGTCTGATACCTTCACCTCGGTAATAGAGGACGCGGAAAAAAGGTTAAGAAGGCTGATGGGGCTTGGTGACGATTTTACCGTGTTATTCCTTCAGGGCGGCGCAAGCTTCCAGTTTGCAATGATTCCGATGAACCTGCTGGGTGGTGATCGCCATGCTGACTATGTCAATACCGGCACGTGGTCAACGAAAGCCATTAAGGAAGCAAAAATCCAGGGGAAGAAGATAAACGTGGTCGCTTCCTCGGAAGACAAGGACTTTACTTATATTCCCGGTGAAATTGAATTTACCGAAGGAGCCACCTACGTTCACATCACGTCGAACAACACGATAAAGGGGACCCAGTGGGCTCAATTTCCCGATACCGGGGGAATTCCGATTGTATGTGACATGTCTTCCGATATTTTGAGCAGGGAAATCCCCGTAGAAAAATTCGGCTTGATATACGCCGGGGCCCAGAAAAACCTGGGGCCTGCCGGGGTAACCGTGGTGATTATTCGGAGAGATCTGCTGGAGCTAGTCCCCGAAGACCTCCCCACGATGCTGAAATACACCACTTTTTCCGAAAAAAAGTCTCTCTTTAATACCCCGCCGTGTTTTGCTATTTACGTTGTGCAACTGGTTTTGAAATGGCTGGAAGAAACGGTGGGCGGTGTTGACAAAATAGAAGAAATAAATAGGCAGAAGGCGAAAATCCTCTACGAATTAATCGATTCCAGCGATTTTTACCGCGGTACTGCGGAACCGAACAGCCGTTCCGTAATGAACGTTACCTTCAGGTTGCCGACACCCGAGCTGGAAGCGAAGTTCATCGAGGAGGCTGCCGCAAACGGGCTGGCCGGCTTAAAAGGTCACCGATCGGTTGGAGGCTGCAGGGCTTCCATTTACAATGCCACAAGTCTGTCAGCAGTTCAGACTCTGGTCGATTTCATGGATGGCTTTGCCAAGAAAAACCGCTAGCTGTCTACGGTTTCAACCTCCACGTTTTCCTCGAGAGGAATAAGTTCATCGCTGGTAAGGTCAAGTATGTAATCTTCTTGAGAACGCGATATAGCTTTCAACTCCGGTGGTATATCAAGAATTTGCCTCAAGTCTTCCGGCAGCGCTGCCAGAGGAACCCTGAGAAAGGGGGCACCGATACCCGGGGGACCTCCTTCATCATATTTACCGTTTAGTTCCTCCGCTTCCTCGGGAGAAATTATTCTTACTCCCTGGCTGCCACCGGAGACAACAAGGGCAATATTTCCGTCTTCAAGGAACTTGCCCCAGTAAATCTTGAGAGGCACGGGACCCACATGGGACCACCCGATCACCTTTTCCGGCTTTTGATTACTGCTTAAAATCAACCAGACTTCGTCTCTTGTTACGATCTTTGACAGCCTCTTAACCTTGGTCTTTCGCCTTGTTTTATCGACCTGAATGCCGACATCGTAGTAAAACGTGTTTACGACGCTGAGGACATCCGGTGGAAGATCGCGGGGTTCAAGAGACAAATACGAAAACGACCAACCCGGAGGGAGATCTTTCTCCTTGGGGTTCCATACAACCTCTTCCTCGGCATTGGCCAGAACTCTCAAGCCCTTGTCACCACCACATATTATCAAATCTATACGTCCGCTCAGCAGCTCCGTCCAGAAAACACTTATATTACACGGCCCCTTCTCGGACCAGCCAACCACCATCCTGTGCATTCGGTCTTTCAACGTTGGTAAAACCAGGTACCTGCTTCTGTAAGCATGCGATACCGGGAAAAAGTCCACCTTTTTTATTACACTGGCCTTCACTTTATTCTTCGCCTCCCCGACATAATATCAGGCTTCAAATCATATTTACATTATCTCACACTATGACCTCGGATATATCCTAACTCCTCGCGCAAGCTTTTTTCAAATTTATTTCGTAAGGGAATTTAAATGCGGATTGACAAAACACCCGGGGAATTGCCGTAGGCCTAAAAAGCCGCAAAAAAAACCTGAGGCAGCGGAGCCGCAACCAAAAGGTTTGGATGAGTTATTCGTTATACGTTATTTGTTATTCGTTTATGTGAAAATAGCTGTCCCACCAGAGGCGGATCTGCGAAGCAAACGATGGTTTTCGTTTCATTGTGCTTTAGACCCATGTTTTCCCACCCCGCTTCAGGAACCTGGAATCCCACCTCCCGGAATTAATGCTTCGAGGGACAAGGGGAAAAGGGTGGAATGAAAAAAACACTCAACCCTTTCAACCTTCTCAACCTCTTCAACAGATCATTATTCAGAAACCCCACGATCCGCTTTTCTCCGCCCAAATGGACTTCTTGTTCTCATCGTCTTCGAGCATTGGACTACCGGGATTAAGATCGAAAATAAGACACGCAAAAACGTTAGATGTCTTAAAATAAGTATTCTATGACAAAGATTTGGTTTCAAACCACAAGGACACCCAGTTAGATAACCCAACCGGACCTGAGAGGACATGCCAAGCAGGCAAAAAAATCTATCGTGTCTCCAATCGTCCCACCGCGATCGCGGAAATGAGTTTTGCCACTTTTGCTTAAAACTTAACACGCAAGACATAAGTACCCGTTCGCTTACCCCTGGTTACGACCCGATAGGTCGGCACGTGGCAAAGCTTGGGAGTCGCCATCGGGGAGTCGCCGGGTGATTTTAGTAGCCCGAGCCCTTGACAAAGTGCCGGTTCGTAATGATAATTAATATGAGGGTGGGTTTAAGGGCCCCTATTGAGGGTTGCTTGAACTTGCTGTTACGGAGAATGCTGGTGGCATCTGAAGCGAGAGTGAAGGTGTTTACGTCTTAAGCTGCCATGGTGCTCCTTTTCACATTACTATTCCCATTCCTGCGATCGCTCTCTATCAGAAGGGGCAACTAAACTTTCCTACGTAGAGAAGTTGAAATGCACGGCGTTCAAAGGTAGGGGGAAAGAAGGATAATTAGAAAAGGAGGTGAATGCCATGGCGAAAAAAGTAAACTACATTGAATTGTTGAAACACCTACCGAAGACCAACTGCAAGGAATGCGGCGAAATCAGTTGCATGGCCTTTGCTGTTAAACTGGCCAAGCATGAAGCGACACTGGCCGATTGTAAACCCCTGTTTCAGGGTGATTACGAAAACGAGCGCAAGCAGCTGGAAAAGCTTATAGAGGAATACGGGCTGAAGGCAGCTTGACAGAAAGCAAATGCGAAATCATCACGAAGGGGGAATGCTGGTACGGAGAGGAAGTATTTCTGTACCAGCTATTTTGTATGCGGCGTTTTTCTTGA
>JALXAI010000396.1 GCA_026992215.1 Desulfobacterales bacterium
TTTTACCGGTATCCACGTGGTAAGGAAGGATATCCTCGCGAGATATTTCCCCGGCAAGAAGTTTTTTTCAATTCTTGAAACCTACACAAGAGCGATTTCCGCCGGAGAAAAAGTGAAAGCGTTATTCCTTCCCAGGCTTGCCTGGCAGGAGGTTGGGTCTGTTGAGGGGTACTGGGAGGCACACGAAAGGTTAAAAAAGAACCCTGATGAATTCAGCCTCTGGTTAGAAAATATCGTGTTTCCATGCGTCGATGAAACGGCAAGGATAGGTCGTTCGGCCGTGTTGAATTCTGTCTGCTGCGTCGGCAGTAATTCCGTGATCGAAGATGAAGCTGTCCTCGAAAATGTTATAGTGTGGGACAACGCAAGGGTGAAAAGAGGAGCGAAACTCGAAAACATCATCATCTGCGACAATTCCACGGCTCACGGGTCGCATAAAAAAGGAATTATAATACCGGATGTCGAGGGTTCTACGAAGTGCAAGCTGATATAAAAAAAATTCTCAAAAAGGAAGTCGCCCGGATATACAGCAGGGAAAAAGGCGGGATTTCTCCCGTGGATACCTTTACCGTCGAAAGCCTTCGCGGCGACGGGTCATCGCGGCAGTTCTACAGGGTATTTTGCGGTGCTGAATCGTACATTGCCATCTACGCTCCGGTAGACGATCTTTCTGTTGTTACTGAAAACGATTCTTACGTTTATATCGGAAAACACCTCAGGACAAAGGGTATTCCGGTTCCCGAAATATACGCTTACTCCATGGAAAAAGGAATTATCATTGTTGAGGACCTGGGAGACCATCACCTGCAGTCAGTGATCGATTTCGAAAACAGCTACGAAGAAGGCAAGGCGTGGTACCTGAAGATACTGGAAGCGCTCATTAAGATGCAAGTTGATGGTTCCAGGGATTTTGACGGCAGCCGTTGTTTTGACACTCCGGTTTACGACAAGGAATTTATCTTTAGGCGCGAGCTTCTCTACTTCAAAAGAGAATTTCTGGAAAGACACCTTGGTTTGTCCGCCATGAAACCGGAACTGGATAACGAACTGCGTGAACTTGCCGAGGCTGTATCTCAAATTCCGAACAACTTTTTCATGCACAGGGATTTTCAATCAAGAAACATCATGGTAAAAAACTCCCGGTTTTACTTTATAGACTTTCAGGCGGGAAGATTTGGTCCTCCGACCTATGACCTTGCTTCTCTTCTTATAGATCCGTATGTTGGCATGCCGAAAACATTGCAAGAAGAACTGATGCATACGTATTTCCGCGAGGCACAAAAATACCTTGGAATGTCACACGCCGAATTCGAGAAGAACTACCGGTTGACCGCACTGTGCCGAAATTTCCAGATTCTGGCCGCGTTCGTATATCTGAGCAAAGTCAAGCAAAAATCGTTTTTCGAGCAGTACATAAATCCCGCGCTTGTTGAGCTCGCAAGCAACTTGAGACGTATCGATCAGGCAGGCTTCAAGATACTGGGAGCCATAATTCAAAGCGAAGCACAGAAGATTAGGGGAAATAGTGTGTAATTCAAATAGACCGCAGACCAGGAAGATATGTCTGGAAACAATGTTCGAAATTTCTGTTTTTTCGATAACCACAGGCAGATCTCGTCTGCATTCTGCCTGGCTATTTTATGGGCAATTGTCTACCTGCCTTCCCCGGGTACACCCGCAGTTCCAGGGAACCAATGCCGCAGAACAGTTCCGGCAATAATAACAATATTAATGGTTCAGAAAAGCAAGGAGACAAGACGAAGAGATTGAGGCCGGACTTGCAGCGATTTTTCCTCTTTTCGGTCCATGCAAGTTGCACCATGGCAGAGATTAGAAACGGGCAAGAACCGTACCCGTTAATTTCAAGGAAAGGTAAGCCAGAAGCCCTGCCATAACCGGCGTCGCCACCCAGCCGAGGCCGACTTTTACGAGCATTTTCTTGCTTATCGTACGAGAATCGCCCACGTAGCCTATGCCAACCACCGCTCCCACTATTGCCTGGGAGGAAGACACCGGAACACCAAGCTGGGTAAAGATATGCAGTGTCATCGCCTCGGCAAGCATGGTAATAAAGGCCGAAAAAGGGTCAAGAGGCACAATGCCTTTTCCCACGGTCATCATGACCTTTTTGCTGTATGTTAACACGCCGAAAGCGATACTGAGCCCGCCCACCAAGGCCGCGGTTCTGGCGGTGAGAATACCGGAGCCCACGTATACGCCGGTGACGTTAGCCACGTTATTGCCCCCCAGGCTGTAGGCACCGTAGCAGCCGGCAACAAGCAGACCCGTGCTGATGATCAGGTTTTTGCCCCTGATCCCCAGATTGCTCCTTTTCATGAGGTACCCGACCACCCTGTACAGGCAGACAGAAAGAATACATCCGGCCACGGGAGTGAGAACCCAGCACGTGACGATCTTGTAAAGCTTCGAAAAATCAGCATACCCCGAGATAATCCCCGCTCCGATCACAGCCCCTATAATCCCCTGGCTTGTTGAAGCGGGGATAGCCAGGTAGGTAAGGAGCGTCATGGTAAGAGCCGTGGCAAGAGAGCACCAGAAAGCACCCATGGCGGACAGGCGGCTCACGCCGCCGACAGTCTGCATGCACTTGACTCCTTCTATGTTTGCTCCCATCATCACGAACAGCGCGGTAAGCAATATTGCGAGGCCATACTTTATAACCCCCGTTGCTACGGCCGTTCCGAATATATTGGCGGAATCATTGGCACCAAGACTCCATCCCATGAAGATTCCGCTTGTGATCTTCCACATGCTGCCAGTTCCTTACAAAAAAATACAAACCAAAACACTCTCCCGCGGATCCCCCGGCACATCAGAAATCCTGATCGGTGAACACCGGGGAGGAGTTGAAATCCATAGCCACGTCAATGCATACTCAGGTGTATAATCTGCAGGTAGTCTCCGGCATCTTCAATAATGTCGCTGATTGTGGTGAGCCCCGAAACAAAGTCGGACAGGGATTTGCCATGCCAGTAACTGTCTATGGATAACTCTTTTAAATCACAGAGAATACCGAACTTCATGTCGTCAATCTTCTTTTCGTAAATCCTGATGGCCAGGATCTTCTCGCGCAAATCTTCACCCGCTACCATGGCTTCGAACGTTATCAAAAGCATCTCGCACATTCTCTGGTTAAGGAGGGCTACCCTGTTGGACTCGTCCCTGATGCCGTGAGGGAGATAAAGATTCATGGCATGAAAAGAAGTGTCTTCAAGCAGGTCAAAAACATCGTCCACGGTTTCTATGAATTTGCAGAGATTCGGCCGAAGGTATGGCAGAAACGCCCCCTCGTAGATACAGGAAATTATCTCGCGCTTGATGGAATCAGCTTCCCGCTCCAGGTTACTGATCCTGCGCATCGAATCGTGATCTTCATTTTCAAGGGCACTCCTGAATATCTCGCATGCCCTGCAAAGGAGTTCTATGTGAGACCTTATCTTGTCAAGCACCCTTTTTTCGCTTTTGCCCCTTGAAAAAAACCTGTTAAACCACATTTTTGCCTCGCGCCCTCATGATTAATGTGCCCGCCATTATATCAAGTAAAGCCACAACTCCCACTATTCCATCGCCTTCCCGAACAAAAACCCGTCCCACTCCGGACTCTTCCATGAGCCCGGCCACTTCACTCAACTCAGCCTCCTGCTCTATGCTTACAAGGGGCCTCGAAGCAATATCGGCAACCTTTACCTCGCGCAGGTTCTTCTTGCGAGCAATCACCTTGCATACGATGTCACGAGCCGTAATCACGCCGTGGGATTCGTTCTCTCCGCGGAATTTCACAACGAGAGACCTGATTCGTTTTTCAATCATTTTCTCGATGGCCTCAAAAACGCTGCTATCACCCGAGATGTATTCTATTCTGGATGTCATGATTTCAGATACTTTCATAGCTACCCCCGTTTAAATTTAAATTGATGCCACATTGCTATCTTAGCAGGAATAGCGGGCTAAACTTCAACATAAACTCAGATTAACCGCCCGAGGAAGGAATCGCCTGTACCTCGAAAAAGGCCTTTGCGTCGCTTTTCGCAAGTATCCTGTAACCGAGACCAAGCCTTTTTAAGCGTTCCACGGTCTTTCTGATTTTGCCTACCAGAAATACTTTTTTCTCTTCAATTACCTTTTTCCTGAACTCGTCTTCGTCGTAACAGAGCCGCATCCTGTCTTTCATGTAAAAGTACAGCTTCGAACCCTTCCGGTCTCTCAACAGGTACGCAACCTTTCCGGTGTAAAAAGGGAGAATTGCCACGTGAGCAAACTCGGGAGGTTCATCGGTAAAAAGCACGTACCTTCCTTCGGCCACCCGGTTATACGTGTCCGCGGCAAATTTCATCGAGTCCTCCGGATACGCGGCCACGAACATCCTTTGAGTGCAGACGAACAAAAAAGCCATGAAAATGGCTATCGCAACAAACGCAGACCGGGGACGTCTGGCATTAAAGAGCCAGAAGATAACAAACCCCAGCAGAGCTGAGCCAATCAGAAACCGGTACGCTATTTCAAGCGACGGAATGTCCAGATCCCTTATTAAACCATTTCCCTGATGCGTCTTAAGAAACAGCAATGCTATAAGAGCAAGGATCGAGACCAGGCACCACGGGTAGGCCCATAGCTTTACCGAAACTGGGGTTTGCGCCGAAAACAGTCGCTCCAGTTCCGAGGCAAGTAAAATCAGCACGGGCGGATAACAGTGCATACAGTAAAAGTCCACCTTACTTTTGGAAAGCGAAAAAAGAACCAGGGGAACAAAGAACCATATCATGAGAAAAATAACTTTTTCCCTATCTTTGCCGGCTTTCCTTATGGAAGTGAAAACAGATTTCACAATAATGGGAAGGTACATAATCCAGGGAAAAAATTCACCTGCTCCCAGGGCCAGGAAAAGCCCCGTGGGAAACAGCGCGTCATTCGAGTCTCGCTTTCCCAGAAAAGCACCGAAATGTTCGTTTATGACAAAGACCTTAAAAAAGTCGGGATGCCTGGACATCATCGCTATCGACCAGGGAAGTACACCCAGTGCCAGGATCACGAGCCCTGCCGGGTCGATGAATCTCTTCACCTCCCTGATTCTTCCGCCGGCAATGATAAAAAGGCCTGAAATACTCGCCGGTAACGCTACACCAAGGATGCCCTTGGCAAGGAAACTTAACGCCAGCCCGAGGTAAAAAAGCCTTAAGTAAAGCTTTTTGCCCGTTTGCAGAAAGATCCAGAACGCTGTCAGTGATAAAATAATACAGGTTATTAACGCGAATTCGATCCCGGCATCCAGACAGTAGGTATATACTTCTGCGGTCAGCAAAAAGACAACGGGCGCTATTCTGCCCGTTTTTTTCCCGTACATTTTAGATGCGAGGATCCCCAGAAGAAGGGCCGCCGAGAGTGCCCACAAGATATTTGTCAGCCTTGCCACCCAGGGATGCACTCCAAAAATCGTGTACGCGACAGCCGTTACCCAGAATGTTAAAGGAGGCTTGGTAAAATACCTCGCAAAATCGAGGTGTGGAGTAAGCCAGTCACCGGTGACCAGCATTTCCCTCGGTATCTCCGCGTATTTTGACTCTGCGTCCCTGAGCGGCCTGTTAATTCCGGCAAGGTAAAACAGGGAGACGAGCAAAAAAATGACCACCCAGAAATACCTGTCATCCGACGGTTTTGTTTTTGCTCTCTGATCGCGCATCAGGTTCCCGGCCGTTATTGCAAGGCTTCCCCGGCCATCTCCACCAAGCGTTTGAACGTAAAAGGTTCCTGGGCCGCGCCCCGGCACGAATACCAGCACCTGGTACAATCAGTGGGCTCAAAGGTGTTTTTGTTCCATTCGCTCCAGTGACACTCGACGGGGAAATCGGAACATCTTTTTACGTATCCGTCAGGAGTAACCTGAACCCAATTTATTCCCGCCGTGCATCCCGGGATACCACCCGTTGAGAAAAATTCCGGTATCCTGTCGAAATAGAATTCCCCCGTCTCTATGTGACCCAGCTCACGTTTTATCCGCTTCAGCTTCTCCAGAACCCGCTTAAGTTCGTCCAGTTCGTCTTCTGGTATCGAATATTCGGCGTTACCCACCCGCCATTCATTGTAAGTGCTGAATGACTGTTTTATCCCCAACGAGTGAACGTAACGAGAAAATAAAGGCAGTTCCCTGAAATTGCCGCGCTTGATCACGGTGTTGAAGCACATGTTAACACCCTTTTGAGCAAGCACCGGTGCCACTTTTAAGATATGCCTCGTTAGTCCCTTTATCCCCCGTTCCTCGTCGTGCCTCTCGTCCATGTAATCGAGAGATATCGAAAACTCGTCCAGCCCCGCTTCCCACAGTTCCATGCCTTTTTTAACCGTGAGAAGGGCTCCGTTGGTAATCAGGCTTATGTAGATAAAGCCGAAGTTCCTCCTGATAGACCTGATAATATCAACAAGATCCTTTCTCAATAACGGCTCACCGCCTGTCAAACTGACGGATAAAGGCCTCAGGTGCCTTATGACCGGGACGTAGTCGGTAAGTTCTTCGCGCCTCGGTTCTTTCCAGTAGTCACAGAAGTCGCATCGCGCGTTGCACCGTTTTGTCACTTCGAGGTTTATATTGAAAAGCCCTCCCCTTGCCAGGTACCTGGCAAGGCTTATGCCCCCGTAGATCATTTCTCTCACGGAAAGTGGCCTGGAAGACACGTGATCGCCTCCTCTCATTCACTTGCGTTTACTACCTGTTTGTCCAGATCACCATTATCAAACTTCACCACGAACTTTCCTCGCTTCTGCCCCCACGTAATTACCGAGTAGCTTACCATGCCGGCAAGCGCCCAGAAGATCTGCTCTATTCTCAAGGATAAACCGAACGTCAATCCCTGCAACTTGGTAAGTCCAAGGGCATCGAATATGAGCAAGCGCGAACCTTCCTGTATACCGATACTCGCAGGCACCGGGAAGCTGACCAGGTCAAACCATGAGCCGAGAAACCAGATGGCTGCCACGGATTCCGGCGAAGCATGCGCTCCAACCAGGTACAGGAAATACCAGACCTGGAAAATTCCGCAAACAAAACCAGGAACGTGCCAGAGGATAGACTTCGGGAGATCAAAAGGCCTTTCCCTGTAGTAATCCTTGAGCAGCTCGTCCACTTCGTTCATAATACCGGTAAATTTATCCAGGTATTTTTTTCCGACACGCCATCCTGATAGCCATCTCAGGATAGCGCCCAGCTTCCCGTACTTTTGAACAAGCAGAAATCCGATGATTCCACATCCCAGGATCGTGCTGCTTACCACGAGGCTGACCCACAACTCCACGGGAAGACCTACCCTCCACAGAATCGCGACAGAGCCACCTGCAATAAACATAAGTTGAGCCAGAACGTACGACAGCTTCCCTATTATTACCCCGCTTGCCGCCCTCGTTTTTGAGCTCTCAGCTCCAAGCAACGCTCCCTTGATTACTTCACCGCCAAGAGTACCCGTGGGCGTTACATAGTTTATGGCTGTTCCCGCAAGCCTGATCAGGTAAAGAGAAGAAAAAGGGAGACGCTGGTGGCTCCTGTCGAGGCAAAAGCGCCATGCCATCGTGTGGAACACGTCCGCCACTCCCTCGATAAGAACAATGATGGCAAGGCCCCACCCCATCTTCGCAAACTCGTTATAGAGCTCCATGGGCCCAAGCTTCCAGATCATGAATGCCAGAAGCCCGAAACCGAGCCCTATCAATATCTTGTGCACATATTTTTTCATCACGCTACCTGCTACTTTGCGGAGACCGGGTGCAGCAGCCGGTGTTTGGCGAGCCTGTACGTATGAACAGTCGCGGTAATAAAGGCCCATAGCGCGGCCACCCGAAAAGTGCCGTAAGGATGGCCAAGGAGAAACCCGACAAGGAAAATCAGCGCATAAATATTTCTTCTACCGGCAATCTTTCTGAAGCTGGCATCGAAAGGAGAAAGCAAGTCCAGGCTCCTGCCGTACCAGTGTTCAGACATCGTGTAAAGTATATTATCCCAAACATCGGAAGCCGCCAGTAACGCCCAGGTTGCCCATACGCCTTCCTCGTATCCCTGGTGCCTGAGCCCTACGGCAATGGCCACGTACCACCAGTGTTCGTACAAAAAATCGACGTAACACTCGTACTCTCCCAGCTTTGAAAACATTATCTTCGCCCTGGCCAGCTTCCCGTCCACTCCGTCAAGTATCTCCGCCGCATAAGTCAAAAATGCTCCCGCCACAAAATGACCGCTCCAGAACAAGCATCCCACGATAAACGCGATGATCAGGTTAAAAATGGTCACCTGATTGGGGGTAACAGGGGTGTGACACAGGGCAAACGTGAGGGTATTTTCAAAAGGAGGATCTATGTAAACCGACGGAAGGTCCATCACTTTTTTCTGGTTCCTGGTAATCAACGTCCAGGTGGCCTTGAGCGCGTCTCTCCCGGAAGAAACCTTCACGAGGTACGGTTCCTGCTCACCACGAATTTCGGGATTGTAGAGATCGATGTCGGATAGTGCCAGCTTGACGGAATTCTTAATAACGAGATCCAGTTTGCCGAGGGCCCACTTCTCAAGGTCAGACTTGTCAAAAATGGCCAGGGGAATGTTTTCGGCATTAGCAGGATCAGGAAAATAGCACGAGGGGCCGTGTTCAATGATAAACTTGATCAATCTTGGGTCTATTAGGTAACTTCCGTCTATGAAAACGAACGCCCTTCTGACAATACCGGATCTATAGATATCTCTTGCTACGTTTCCGCGGTACGAAATGAAATTCCGCGACGGCAACCCGGCGTTTTCCGGAGAAAATCCTCTGGAGTCTTCCAGCGATGCGAGCACGTAGATCTCTTTTAAGCCAAGCCGTTCACAGTCCAGAAGTGCCCTTTCAAATAGCGGCCTTCCGCCTACTTTTTCCCGGGATCCGGGCGCAATTGCACTGATCACCACAACCAGATCATTCGTCGGCGCGGCATCGGATTTCTTCGGGTGATTTTTAGCTTCCATTATCTCCTATTGTGAGGCACCGGGGAATTTCAACGCTCCTGTTGGGAGTCTTGCAGGAATCGTATGCGAGGTTTATCAGGCGGGCGCACCATTGAGCCTCCGTAAAATTTTTCTTCCACTGGTCTCGATCCACCAGCGCGTTTCTGAATTCTTCCATCACCGGGTACATCCAGTCAAGATGGTGAGATCCGGCAGACAAGGCTTCGGGGAAGTCATAGCGCCTGGAATTTCCGTTGTTTTTCACTATCAGGTGATCATCTTTTATGAGTATGCTCCCCTTTTCTCCAACGATTGTCCCGGCGTTCTTCCGCTTCTTGGCTCGCCAGGTCATGTAGAGCTTCGCCTCCGAGGTGGGGAACTCGATGCAGAGCTTTACATTATCTTCCACACCGCATCCTGAATCTTCAGGATAATCGAGCTTCGCGGTGAGCATTCGAGGGCTTTCGCCTACCAGGGAAAGCAGCAGGTAAAGGTTATGCCAGCCGTGATCGATCAGTATGCCGCCGCCCGCAATCTCCGGGTTTTTTCTCCAGTCAAAACAGCCACCGCCAGACTTCGATGGCCTTAAAACAAATATCTTGACTTCCTTAACTTTCCCGATAACGCCCTCCCGGATTAACTCTCTGGCCTTGGAGAAAATAGGTGCGTGCTTCCAGTTGTTAACGGTAAAAACAATGGAATCGGACTTTTCCAGAACCTTTACAAGGCCTTCCAGTTCTTCCCAGCGGGTGATTAATGGCTTTTCACAAAAAACATGCATGCCTTCCGAGCAGGCGGCTTTAACCATCTCGGCGTGATAGCGAGGAGGTGTACATATATCCACGAAGTCCAGTTCTTCATTTTGAAGCATTTTGTCGAAGTTGTCATATACACGTGCTTCGGGAAGAGCCTTCCTGGCTATGTCCCGACGCTCCCTGTTGCAATCCACCACAGCTGTTATTTCGAAATCATCAAAATCCTTCCACACGGGAAGATGAGCATAATGTGCAACGTTTCCAAAACCAACAATTGCACCCTTTAATGGGTTCTTAAGTTTCCCGGATCTTCCGTTTCCGCTTCCGTTGTCTCCGCCTTTCATTATCATCTCTTTTCTTTTGATTGACTTCACGATTTCCAGTTTTAAAAATCTCTCCAGATAGGCTTATAGTTCTTTAAGAGTCTCTTTCGAACTTTTTTATATCATTACTTATTTGTATATTCAAATTAACTTTGTGTAATTACGCCCCACATCTGAAAGTGATAACAAAAAAACCCCGTGTATCAATCCTTATAGGGCAGATTCTTCTCCACGTAATTGAAAATTTCATCAAGTATTTCAAGCCCCCGGGCTGCTTCTTCCTCTGTTATGGAAAGAGGAGGATTAATTCTGAATTGAGGCTTATAGTTCATCGAAATCAAACCCTTCTCTACGGTTTTTACAAACATCTTTTCGCAGACCTTTTTAGACAGGGGCTCCTTGGTTTCCCTGTCTTTCACCAGTTCCACGCCAATCATCAGTCCCGTGCCTCGTACAATACCAATGAATTCGTACTTCTCCTGAAGTTCCTTAAGCCCTTTCATCAGGAATTCACCCACTTTTCCCGCGTTGTCCACCAGCCCTTCTTTTTGAATCAACCTTATGGTGGCAAGCGCTGCCGTGGCTCCAAGCGGATTGCCGCCATAGCTGCTGGAAGAGGCGCTGGGTTTTGAATAGGGTCTCGCAGAAGTAATCTCGTCAGTGGAAATAAGGCCGCTTACGGGAAAACCGGATCCCATCCCCTTGCCCACCGTGAGAATATCCGGAACCACATCGGTATGATCACATCCCCAGAACCTGCCGGTTCTGCCGAATCCAGTGATCATTTCATCAGCGATGAGAAGACATTCGTTTTCCTCGGCGATTTTTTTGAGCCCCGGCATAAATTCCGGGGGAGGCACGATATTTCCGGCAGTCCCCTGCATTGGCTCAACTATGATGGCTGCTATGCTTCCTACCGTGCAGTTTTCAATATAATGCCGCAAGAATTCCAGGCAGTGCATGTTACAGCCGGGATATTTCATTTTAAACACGCAACGGTAACAATCGGCGTAAGGGACAAGATGCAGACCGGGATGAGGCAATCCCCAGTTTTTCTTGAATGGGTCCCCGATAAGGCCGAGGACTCCGCCTGTCTTCCCGTGAAAACCGCCCCAGAAACCTATGATTTCCTGCTTCTTCGTGTATGACTTGGCCAGGCGTATCGCGGCCTCCACCGCTTCAGCGCCACCACTGAAAAACTGGGTTCTTTTTAGGTCTCCAGGAGCCAGAGAGGCTATAAGCTTTACAAGTTCCAGGCGGTTTTCGGTACAAAAACTGCCCACCGTCACCCGATTTAACTGTTCCGTGATCGCTTTAATATATTCCGGATGGCAATGTCCGAGACTGCAAACAGCGACCCCAGCCATGAAATCGAGATATTTCTTCCCGTTAACGTCAGTTACATATCGGCCTTTCGCCTCTTTCATGACAATTCGCGAAAGAAGCGATACCTGCTGAATCCCCGGTGAAATGTATTGCTGCTCCTCATCAAAAATTCTATCCGCCAGCGTAGCTTCGCAACTCTCCTTCTGATTTTCAGCCAATGCATCGAACATGAATCCGCCTCCTGGTATTAATTTATCTTCCATTTTCTGATAACATAACCGGATATAGCCTCCGCCGCCTGATCACAACAAGCAGAAAAGCTGGGCCAATCGTTCATATCAATAATGTGTATACCTCCATGATCGTCCAAAACCGCGTCACCGCCGTAAACCTCGAGTCGCAGTGCCTCGGCGGCGCGTACCGCCAGTTTCTTCAATCCTGTTACCATACTATCGTCCGTTTCAGGTTGGCCTTTGCCCCTGAAAACTTTAAAAAAATCCCCCTTGCCTACTCCGTAAAATTTCCAGACCGGGCCGGGGACGTGGTGCTGGATCGTGAGTTTTTCTATGCCGCGTTCCCTAAAACCGTGGAGCGCCC
Organism: Desulfobacterales bacterium; assembly: GCA_026992215.1. Lineage (GTDB taxonomy): Bacteria > Desulfobacterota > Syntrophobacteria > B119-G9 > B119-G9 > B119-G9. Next base: position 11,976 of record JALXAI010000396.1, read on the forward strand.
TTTCAAGGCTTTTCGCACTATCAACAAAAACAACATCCCCTTCAAACATCGCGTGAACATCGCTTCGTTTCAACCAGACCGGAAAAGGAAGTGTACTTTCCCTTTCAATCTCATTAACGGACAGGAGAAAAGTTTCGGGAAAACCAACGTTTGCATCGGCCAGCAACCTTATCATTTTCTCACGATAACAGTTTCTTACTCCTTCAACCCGGTTAATGATTTCAACGGATGATGTCCATGACGAAAGTTTGTCGAGACTTTCCTCGGATTGGGCCATGGTGAGGACAAAATCCGGGCGCCGCTTGACCCTTGATAACTCTTCGCCGCTGACCGACTCTATTTCAAAGGGATATTTTCCGCCGGCAAGTCTGTTCAATACACTTTTCAGGACAGCTGCATCTTTTTCCACCATCCCCGGCGAAAATCTCTTTTCCCTATATACTCCAAGCAGTCGATATTTATTCAAACCTCAAGCCCTTCAAAAATTTTTCTGCTTTATCTATATCGCCGGGTACGTCCACGTCAACTGTTTTGCCTACTTCTTCTGCGTATATCTTGTACTTTTTTTCCACCAGCAGGGTCAAAAACTGCCTGAAAGCGGTAAATTTTTTCTCCCTGGCCTCGTCTTTTTCCCTGAACACCGAAGGATTAAAATAGTAAAATCCGGCAGTTATGAACCTGCTCTCGTCAACCGTAGCCCCGATCTCGGTTATTCTCATATTTTCGTCCGTTATCAACCGAAGAGGCTTTTCATCGTCAACGAATTCGGTCACCGCAAGTACACCATCGGCATCGACAAATCTTTTCGCCCTGGAGACGAATTTTTGTAGCAAGCCCGGTGGAAATATTGCGTCTACGGTAAGGAGCAAAAACGGCTCGTCCTTCAAGTGCTCTTCAAGTTCGAAAAAGCTTTCCATGGAACTGGGAGTTGTCTTTACAACAAGTTTCAGGGACACCGGCCAGGTTGTGGTTCGAAGAAATTCGGCAACTTCGGGATAAACGTCATTTACTATGCATGCCACTTCTGTTGCTCCAGCTGAGTGCGCCTCGTTTATGGCGCGAGCAATTAAAGGTTCGCCGAGGATTTTGACGAGTTGCTTTGGAGTATGTATGCCTCGCTGCTTGAGTCTTTCCCCAAGCCCTGCTGCAATTATTCCCGCTTTCAAGAAAGTATCTCCTCCAGTTTGGCAAGCGTGTTTATCGTAACGTCGGTAAATTCTCTCCAGTTATCGGGGTAAGGAGCCGTGTGTCTGGTCTTCAACCATATGGTTTTCATGCCGACGCTCTTCGCCGGCCGGATGTCCTGTGAGAAAGAATCCCCTACAAAGGCAGTGTTCCGGGCTTTTTCCTTCAATCGGTCAAGAGCGAGTCGGAATATCTCCGGATCAGGCTTTCTCAACCCCACCTCGTCGGAATCTATTATTACGTCAAGAAAAGGTGAAAACCCGGCTTCTTCGCAAAGAGTGGCAACGTTTCCGTAGAAGTTGGAAAGGAGCCCAAGCTTATATCTTGATTTTAACTTCTCCAGCAGCGCCCTGTTTTTTTTAAAATTTTGCCTTACCAGGTAACAAAACTCATCTGCCATCGCGGTTTCGATGAGGGTAGACTTGATCCCGTGCATCTCGAGTTGCAATCTGACATGCGTCCTAACCATCTGTTCCAGCCTCAGTTCCCTGCGATTTTCAATGGTCTCCAGTATCCTGTCCACCCTGTAAAACACTTCTTTTATGGCGGATTGGGACGGCGGTAGAGAAAATTTCTCGTATAAAAGATAAAAGGCGTTCAACCAATGAATCCCATCCAGATCAAGAGTTCCGCCAAAATCGAATATAAGCGCTTTAAGTCCCTCGATACGTCTCATATGATGGGATATAGTACAAACAGAGGTAACAATCAACAGGTCTGATTACTTCTTGACATTCTCGGCCGAGAAAGCTAAATTATATTTGTCGTTGGGGGATCGTCTAGCGGCAGGACGGCAGACTCTGGATCTGTCTACCGAGGTTCGAATCCTCGTCCCCCAGCCATTTTTTATTATGGTCCCATCGTCTAGCGGTTTAGGATACCGGCCTCTCACGCCGGAGACACGGGTTCGAATCCCGTTGGGACTACTTAAACAAACATCAAGGCTGGCAGCGATTCTCCAGCCTTTTTCTTTGCCGGAAAGCTTCCCCTTGATCCATCAATCGACCTGGTTCGTTCGTTGGTAGTGCTGATTTTCCGGTTACTCATCCGTTGAGATTTTTCCAAGGTGATGTTCCCTTCCGCTGGCGTTGCAATTCTTGATACAGCCCTTGCGAGATCTCACATAAGCTCTGAAAGAAGTCTCCGGAACTGTCTTTCCTGCACATACTCAAGGTTCCCGTGGTCCCCAACGAAATTTTTTATTGTGACACAGGCAATTAATTACTGGCATAGAAAAAAATAAGCAAATGAATTTCCATAAACGGGGATAGTCCAGAATTGATGAAGTTTCTTGGCGTATTCAAGGAAAGGGTCTTCATTTTGATATTATTTTGCCTGATCTCGGGCTTTAATTTGGTCTTGTCTTTTTTGAGGTCAAACGAACCGATTGAGGAAACGGTGATGAAAGTGATTGCTCTAGTACATCGTTCCTAAAATAATATTGCAATATGTTACTGCTCATGGTATAATTGGCAAAAACGAAAGGAGCCAGTTATGCCATTTGAAAGAAAGCGTCCTTTGT
>JALXAI010000397.1 GCA_026992215.1 Desulfobacterales bacterium
ATACTGGGCGGAAAATATCAAGGAAATTCTTCGAAAAAGCTGTCCCGAGGTATCCCTTCTTTCGATCCCCGCCGGCGAAAACCAGAAAAAGCTGTCTACCATCGAAGATCTCGCGAGAGAGCTGGTGAGTAAAAAGGCAGACAGGAGTTCTTTGCTCGTAGCTGTCGGTGGCGGGGTGATTGGAGACATTACCGGGTTTCTGGCCTCCGTTTTCTTGAGAGGAATCCCTTTCATAAACATACCCACAACGCTCCTGGCGCAGGTAGACAGCAGTGTTGGCGGAAAGACCGGGGTTGATCTTCCGGAAGGCAAGAATCTCATCGGGGCTTTTTACCAACCGAGATTCGTGTTTGCTGATATGGAGTTTCTTTTGAGCCTGCCGTATGAAGAGTTTTTAAACGGGATGGCAGAAGTCATCAAATACGGAGTTATACTGGACGAGAAATTTTTTTCGTTTCTGGAAGCCAATGCGGGGAAAATTCTGAATAGAGATCCCGGGCCTCTTACGAGGATCGTTTGTCGCTGTTGCGAGCTAAAAAGAGACGTGGTTGAAGAAGACGAGAAAGAAGCCGGTTTAAGGCGGATATTGAATTTCGGCCATAGCATAGGGCACGCTCTGGAATCTGCGAGCAACTACGGCATCAAGCATGGCTGGGCGGTTTCCGTGGGGATGGTCGCCGCATGTCATGTTTCTGCCGAGATGGGCGTCCTTTCCCCAGACGAGGTGAAACGGGTAGAAAGGGTTGTTGGTGTTTTCGGACTTCCCGTGAGAATACCGGCTTCGTTCGAACCGGAAGAAATTATTGCCGGGTTGAGCTCTGACAAAAAAAGAGTCGGCAGTGATTTCCACTGGATACTGCCTGAAAAGATAGGAAAGGCAAGGTCCTTTACGGGTGTCCCGGAGGACATGGTTGCGAGGGTCCTGAAAAAGCTTCGGAATTAACCGCCTCAACGTGTTTAAGCGTGCCGGTTTGCTTCGCTTTTGCTGCCAGGGGGATATCTGGCTGCTTTCCCCGGGCACGAAATGCGGAAATTCGCTGGTTGCTTCGCATATCGAGGGGAACACGGAATTTCAGTGTACAAATTTCGGAGTAATGTCTCTTATCGGTTCAATTCCCTTTTCCCTGAGCAGCTTGCGGTCTCTTTTGCTATGCGTTCTCAGCCATCTCTCGTAGATTCTTAGCAAGTCCGATGAAGCGCTGATCCTGGTTTTTTCACCGATTTCGGCAATCACGTCCACGAGATCAAGAAACTTGTTTACGAGCTCCGCAAAGACCTCGGGGACGCCTATTCTCATCTTGATGTACTCCGATACTTCCACCAGGTGATAGTACGATGCCCTACCCAGCATGGCGTAATAGTCCACGTCCACGAGCTTTCTTTTGAAGCTCTCGGAGAAAAAGCCGCAGAGAAAAAGGGTTGTATCCCCTATGTATTTCAGGACCCTGGATCTTTCGGAAGGGCTCAGGTGATAGCTTTCCAGGTACAACTCACCGTAGGTCTTTTCTCCTTTCTCGGAACCGGGCTTGATAAGGCTCTCAGCCTGGGAATACCGGGATAGCAGGTCAACGAGGTAATACTCCGTGGCCTGACCCAGGCTTATTTTTTGCTCCGCTAAGGCTTGCTGGAGGCTTTCGTAGAAAAATTCCATGAGCGTACTCATAACCAGCCGGCTCATAAGCTCACTCCTTGCCATTCATAGGATTCCCTGTTTTTTCTACGAAGAGCAAAATGCGTTCCAGCTTTGCGTCAGCCTGGCCCTTTCATCGAAGTCCCGAAAAAGCAAACCTCCTTTCGATCATTTAAAAAAGGATGTTTTGCGGTCTCAGGGAGCAATCCCGGATCGCTCCCTGACCGTAATCAATACCGGGGTAAACTTTCAGAGAGTAAACGGATTTTCAAAAACACCCGCTTCTCCCAGTTCAATTTCAATTTCAAGCAGGCGATTGTACTTGGCTATGCGCTCGCTTCTGCACACAGAACCGGTTTTTATCTGACCGCCTCCCATGGCAACGGCAAAATCGGCCATGAAAGTGTCTTCGGTTTCACCGCTTCTGTGCGAAATCACGTATCCCCAGCCGGCTTTTCGGCACAGATTTATGGCATCGATGGTTTCAGTCACCGTTCCGATCTGGTTCAGCTTTATCAAAACGGCATTCGTTGATTTCTCCTCGATACCTCGTCTGATGAACTTCGTGTTGGTTACGTATATGTCGTCGCCGACTATCTGGATTTTGTCTCCGAGTACCTGCGTGTGTTCCCGGAAACCTTCCCAATCGTTTTCAGCCAGCCCGTCTTCGATGGAAACGATGGGGTATTTTTCCACCCATTCCGCATATAGCTTTGTCATCTCGGAACTGGTTTTTGTTCCACCCCCTGACTTGGAGAGATTGTAAGTGCCGTTTTCATAGAAGGAACTGGCGGCAGGGTCAAGAGCTATGGCGATATCTTTCCCGGGGATGTAACCGGCCTTGTCAATTGCCTCCAGGATTATTTCGCATGCTTCCTCGTTGCTTTTGAGATCCGGGGCAAATCCTCCTTCATCGCCCACGTTGGTAGAGTAACCCTTTTGCTTCAGGATAGACTTCAGGGTATGGAATGTTTCAGCCCCGTAGCGCAATGCCTCTGTAAAGTTGGGAGCACCAATGGGCATTATCATGAATTCCTGGAAATCCACGCTATTATCTGCATGTTTACCGCCGTTGATAATGTTCATCATCGGTACCGGCAACTTCAGCGCGCCCGTCCCTCCGAGGTATTGGTAGAGTGGCAAAGCGGCTACCGCAGCGCCCGCTTTTGCCACGGCTAAAGATACTCCTAGGATGGCATTGGCCCCGAACCTGCTCTTGTTGGGAGTGCCATCCATTTCTATCATCATCCCGTCTATTTTGCCCTGGCAGAAAGGATCCATTCCCACCACCTGGGGACCGATCTGCTCGTTAACATTTGCCACTGCCCTCAAAACACCTTTGCCTCCGTATCTCTTCCTGTCAGGATCCCTTAACTCAATGGCCTCATTTTCCCCGGTGGATGCACCCGAAGGAATGGAAGCGGAGGTCTTTATGCCGTTTTCGAGTTCAACAAAAACCCGAACCGTCGGGTTTCCCCGCGAATCCAGGATCTCCATGGCCCTAACCGACTTGATGCTTCTGCCCATTTTCGTCCTCCTTTCCGCGTCAAGCGGATATAAATGTACGAAAAGCAACCCGATACACCAACTAAAACCAGAACTGCTCAAATAAGCCGTGCTATTGAAAAAAAATACTTCCAAAAGTTAGTGTTGGCAAGTCCTGTTTACATTAAAAATGTTGTATTTCTTAATGTTTCATTTTGAATAATAAACAATTATATGACCGTTCTTCAAAAGTAGGTTTCCATAAATGTTCTGAGATTACCATATGTTAGAACCTATGCTAAAAAAGCACTTGCATAATTTACCATAAAACGATATACAAGTATCGGTTCTTTGACTTTGAGAAGCAAATGCGTCTCAAGCACTACTTCAATAAGTCATTACTCCATCGCAAATTCCCGTGAATCACAGCTCATACTGTTGCGGAATCTCTTCTATCTCCTGCTGAACCAGCAATTAGCTTTCTCTTCACCTGACATAAACATTACGAAGCAATTATCAGGGAAACAAAAAGGACATTCGGATGATACTCAGTTTTACCAACGTGTTCGTGGGTTCCCACCCGCCGTAGCGTGGCGGTGGCGCGTAATGCTTACCAAATCTTTAATAAGAGATAAGGATTTATAAGTAAATAATAAGTTAATAATGTGACGGAGGAGGAGTAATATGGCTGAAGCAAAATTGGGAAACCCGGCAGTGGTAGGGCTGGGCGGATTCGGTATGACCACCCTGATATTGCAGTTTCACAATCTTGGCTGGTGTGGCATAGGACCTGTAATATGGCTTGGTCTTTGCTTTGGTGGGACAGCGCAGTTAATCGCAGGTTTACTTGAGTTTCGAACAGGCAACAATTTTGGTTTTTGTGCATTCAGCGGTTACGGTGCGTTCTGGATTGCGCTATGCTTCTACGTCATTTTCGGAACCAATGCTGAACTGGTAAAAGCATATCCCGTATTGAAACTCACCGGTCATGATTTGGGCTTCTTCCTGCTCGGGTGGACATTCTTTACTTTCATCCTGTTTATTGCTTCCCTGAAACATCATAGCTGCCTTGTATGGATTTTCTTAACACTTTTACTTGGATTCATCGGTCTGGACATCAAGGAACTGGCCGGCAACAAGATGATCGGTACGCTGGCTGCTTATGACCTGATCGTGTGCGCCCTCTTGGCTTGGTATCTTATGGCTCATGTAATTTATGCAGAGGTTAATATCAACCTGCCAGTTGGTCAACCATGGATAAAAGACTAACCTTTCAATAAATACTTTTCTATCAAGGGTCGGGATACCCGGCCCTTGAATAATTCTTGCCCTGAAAGTCCGGAATCAGCCAGCTTCAATAAGTTG
>JALXAI010000398.1 GCA_026992215.1 Desulfobacterales bacterium
GGCGCATCTCGAAGGCCTGGGCGATCTCAAGGGTATTCAAAAAGCAAAAGGTGAATTATTTGACGGGGTAAAAGAAGACGGGATTCTGTTCGTAAACGCGGACGATCCCCTGGTGATGGAACTTGCCGGAAAATCGGAAAAAGCAAAAGTTACTTTCGGGCGGTCTGAAGGATCTGATGTACGCCTGGAAGAGATAGTTTCGATGAACGTTAACGGAAGCCGATTCAAGGTAAGGTTTGGTGATGAGGTGGTGGAGCTCTTTCTACCGGTGCTGGGTAAACACCAGGTGTCAAACGCTCTGGCCGCATCGGCCGTCGCGTGGAGATTGAGTGTTCCGCTCGCTGAAATCAGGGAGACCCTGGCCACGCATCGGCCGGTTAAACAGCGAATGGAAGTAAAAAAAATAATGAATGACGTTTTTCTTCTGGATGATTCATATAATGCCAATCCGGCCTCTGTTACCGCCGCCCTTGAAACGGTGGCGGCACTGGACAAAAAGGGAAGATGTTATGCAGTTCTTGGAGCAATGCTTGAACTCGGACCACAAAGTCCGATGTATCATAAAATGATAGGAGAAAAAGTTGCCAAGCTTGGCTACCAGGGTCTTTTGTCTCTGGGAGAACTGGGCAAAGAAATAATTGAAGGGGCTCGGGGAGCGGGAATGCCAGCGGAGTATCTGTACCTGGGAAGGGACCACGCCGAGGTTGCAAGGAAACTCAAACAGTGGCTTCAACCCGGCGACTGGGTTCTGGTGAAAGGATCCAGGGGTTCCAGAATGGAATTGGTAATTGAAAATCTAATTAACTGAGAGGTGAACCAATGTCATCAGTATGTGGAAGAAAAAGACGAGCCCTGGTTGCGGAGGACGACGGTTGTCTCCGGCTGCTTATCGAAGAGCTTCTGACAAGAGCTGGTTTTGGTGTTACTTCCGTGGAAAACGGTGAAAAGGCTCTCGAGAAGCTGGACGAGGAAAATTTTGATATTCTTATTACCGACGTTCAGATGCCCAGGATGAGCGGGTGGGAGCTGCTGAAGTCCCTGGACGTCAGCAGGACTCCATCCAAGGTAATAGTAATGAGCGGTAATCCGTATTTGCTGGAAAGCGGTTGCGGAGAAAAGCCGGTAGTGATGCTGCACAAGCCATTTAATAACAGTGAATTTCTAGACATGGTATGCAATTAACCTGACCTGAAAGCTGGTGATGTTGAGGGACGCTGGTACCGATAGGCCTAACAGAAAAAGCGACGGAAACAATTACCGAAGAAAGCACGTGGTGGTTGTTGGTCTCGGCAAAACGGGGCTGGCACTGGCAAAGTTTTTTACAACCAGGGGAGCAAAGGTAACGGTTTCTGACGCGGACACTGAAGAAAGCCTGAGGGAAAACCTGTCGGTGGTAAAGGAACTTGGATGCGCGGTGGAAACCGGAGGACATGCTCCCGAGACCTTCTTGTCCGCTGACCTGGTAGTGGTAAGCCCCGGAGTGCCGGAGAATCTGCCCGTCCTTAAACAGGCAAAGGATTCCGGGATTGAAGTAGTTGGAGAACTGGAGATTGCATCGAGACATGTCTCGACGCCGATAATCGCGGTTACCGGGACCAATGGTAAGACAACTACCACGGAGCTTATATGCGCAATCATGGACAGAGAAGGAAAGACGTTTTTTAAAGGAGGAAACATTGGTACTCCTCTGATCGATTTTGTAAACGATTCCAGGAAGGTCGATTATATTGTTCTGGAAGTAAGCAGTTTTCAGTTGGACATGGCGCCCAGTTTTCACCCGCGAATTTCCGTTCTGCTTAACATTACCGAAGATCATCTTGACCGATATTCGTCTCTGGAGGAATACAGACGCTCGAAGGTTGGTATCTTTAAAAATCAGAACGATTCCGATTTTGCTGTCATAAATGCGGATGATCCGTTGTTACCAAAGGATTTTGGTATACTGGCTCACACGCTACTTTTCAGCAAGGAAAATCCGAAAGCCCACGCTTTTTTGGACAGAAGACAGGAGGTGATGATTTGCAAAGGTGACTTCTACAAACCCGGAAAAGGAAAGGTTGGGGAAAAAGGAGCGGTGTTTAGTTTCCGTAACACCAAGCTGGTAGGTGTTCACAACCTTGAAAATATGCTCGCTGCTTCTCTCGTTTGTTTTTGCTGCGGGGTCAGCCCCAGGGCAATCCAGGAAACGATAAACAGTTTCCCCGGATTACCTCACAGACTCCAATTCGTAAGGGAGTGGAACAAGGTGAAATTTTATAACGATTCAAAGGCTACCAATGTCGGTGCGGTGGTAAAGGCTCTGGAAAGTTTCCCGGGCCCGGTGGTTCTTCTTGCCGGGGGACGGGACAAGGGAGGTTCCTATGATCCTCTTGTTCCGCTGGTAAAAGAAAAAGTCCGGGCGTTGATCCTTTTTGGCGAGGCCCGGAGGCGCATTGCCAGGTGCCTCGGCGACCTGACCAATACCTGGCTTGTCAAGAACCTGGACGAAGCAGTCAGGGTGGCAGTGACCATCTCGAAGCCCGGGGACGTGGTTTTGCTATCGCCTGCGTGCGCATCGTTTGACCAGTATAAGGACTACCAGGAGCGTGGTTTACACTTCGAAAGGCTGGTGGGATCTTTATAGTCATGGATAAATACGCCGAAAGGAATTCGTGGGATTACTGGTTGATTCTCTCCACGCTGTTACTCGTGGTGATAGGACTGGTGTCCGTATACAGCGCCAGTTCGATCATGTGCGAGCGTTACTACGGGGATAGCTTTCTTTTTTTTAAACACCAGGTTTTTCACGTTCTTATCGGTTTTGCCGGATTAATAATCGCTGCCAGGTTACCGTACGGCCTGTACCGAAAAATAACATACCCGCTTTTGATTGCCTGCGGCGTTGCACTGGTTATTGTTCTGATTCCCGGCATCGGAAGAAAAGTGCATGGTGCAGCCAGATGGATACGCGTGGGACCGATTACTTTTCAGGTATCAGAATTTGCAAAACTGGGGCTCATAATTTATCTCAGCTATTCTCTGGAGAAAAAAACGGAAAAAATAAAGACCTTCAGCATAGGATTTTTGCCTCACGTACTGGTAGCTGCCAGTCTGGCCGGATTGGTACTTCTCGAGCCGGACCTTGGAACGGCTCTTAGCCTTATGTTACTGGTTTTCCTTCTGCTTTTTGTGGCCGGGGCAAGAATCGTTTATCTGCTTGGGACCATGGCAGCGGGAGTGCCCTTTTTGTACCTTCTCATCTGGCACGTACCTTACAGGCTGGAAAGAATTTTGGGGTTCATTAATCCGTGGGCTGATCCGTATAAAAGAGGTTACCACCTGGTACATTCGCTTATGGCAATAAGTAATGGGGGTTTCTGGGGGGTAGGTCTCGGCAAGAGCTATCAAAAGCTTTTTTATCTGCCTGAGCCGCATACCGACTTCATACTGGCAGTTATAGCGGAAGAACTCGGGCTTTTCGGGGTGCTTACAATAGTCGTTTTGTTCGGAATCGTTCTCTGGCGTGGAATTCTCATTGCCAGGAGCGCCCCCGACCTTTTCGGTATGTACCTGGCAACAGGCATTATAACCATGATCTGTTTGCAGGCGGCCATTAACATGGGCGTGGTGGTTGGGCTTCTTCCTACCAAGGGATTACCCTTGCCGTTTGTTTCGTACGGAGGAAGCTCGCTGGTGGTTAACCTGCTCGGGACAGGGATTGTTTTAAACGTGGGTAGAAGTGCAGCCGTAACGTAGCAGAAGTCGGAAGAATTAACAGGAGAAATTAAGAACGTGTTTAAGAAATACAGGCACATACACTTTGTTGGAATTGGCGGCATAGGCATGAGCGGGATAGCTGAGTTGCTCATAAACCTCGGGTACCACGTCAGCGGCTCGGATGTCAGGGAAAGCGATATTACACGTCGGCTCAAGGAGCACGGCGCCACGGTATATATCGGGCACAGGGCGAAGCAAATTGAAGGGGCTGACGTGTTGGTGGTTTCGTCGGCCATTCCGTCCACCAACCCTGAGGTAGTGGCAGCGAGGAAAAGCGGAAAGATACCCGTGATCAAGCGTGCCGAGATGCTTGCTGAACTCATGCGACTCAAATATGCCATTCTCGTCGCCGGAGCTCACGGGAAAACTACCACCACTTCCATGATAGCCACGGTGCTAACCAGGGGCGGCATTGATCCCACCGTGGTGATCGGAGGGAAGCTCAACGCGTGGAGGAGTAACGTTAAGCTTGGCCAGGGTGAATTTCTGGTGGCGGAAGCCGACGAAAGCGACGGTACGTTTTTGCTGCTGAGTCCAACAATCGCGGTAGTTACAAACATTGACGCGGAACATCTCGACTACTACGAAGGCCTTGAGCAGATACAGGAAACCTTTCTTCAATTCATAAATAAGATCCCGTTTTACGGACGGGCGATTCTGTGCCTGGAAGACGAAAATATCCAGGAAATTTTACCAAGGGTAAAAAAGCCTTTCGT
>JALXAI010000399.1 GCA_026992215.1 Desulfobacterales bacterium
AAGGCTATCCCGGCTACGATACTGAGACAGAATCCTAAAAGGGTAATCTGGTTGGGTTTCAGCTTAAAAGAAATGCAGACGGGAATGAGGTATTTACCCAGAAAACGGTAGTACGCGTTCTCGATTTCGCTTCCCTTAAGCACCTCATCCCTCGTTAATGGCTGGTGACTGACATCACAAGCTTGGATACTTACCCGTTATCGATTCCATGCGAAGTATCATTGATAATACCAGAAACAAACGAAATGTCGAGCCCAATCTTGTATCAAACAAGTCAAATTTGACGGGTGCGCTTGATTTCTGCTGGTCTTTTAAACTGGCGCGAGTTGACTGACGGGCATTACGTTCAGAACCTCTCGCGTGTCTTTCATGAAACTAACCTCGTTAAAATCTTTTTGAAAATTAAGTGAGAATTGTCCTATTATGTAAAACAGAAAGATATTTCATGTGGCAGTCGCTCTGACTTTCATGGTTCAAATACCCTGATATAACGGAGAATATCGGAATTTGCGGCGACAAACCAGGTGATGATCTTCTTGAAATTATAGATGGATAACCGTCGGTTTTTCCTGACCTGTGGCAAATATCTTATGGAAATCATGCTCTTTACGGGTAACTTTTAATCCTGATCCGGACAAGGTGAAAAATGAAACTGGAAGATATCATGACCAGAAGGGTTGTTACCCTGGAAATGGATGATACGCTGGAAGTGGTGAAGGAGATATTCGAGAACACCCGGTTTCACCATCTTCCCATCGTGAAAAACGGGAAACTCCGGGGAATAATATCTGACAGGGATTTCGCAAGGCATATCAGCCCGTTCATATCCACTCTTTCGGAACGCACGCAGGACGTAAACACCCTGAAAAAGAAGGTTCACCAGGTGATGAGCAGGGATTTGATCACGGCCTCCAGGGAAACCAGCATAAAAGACGCCACGCAGATACTTCTCAAGACAAACGTATCCTGCCTTCCCATCACCTCGGAAGATGGCATCCTTGAAGGCATCGTGACAATGAGGGACCTCCTCAGGGCACTGTTGAAAAACCACCTTCAGACTCTCAAAGAGTGTAGTGGAGATTTCGACTAATAAGTGCCAGTTCTCCTGTTTTGACCCCGGCAAGGTGTGAAAGACACTCATGAAGTTCATCATTTCCTGTATTTTTCTTTCTATTTCTCGAAATCCTGCCATGTCCGGAGGGTCGCAGATCCGCCTCCGGCGCGGTCGAAGATCCGCCTCCGGAAAGTCGGAGATCCATCCCCGACGTAATATTCTTTCAGTTTCAAATCTTTTCGTCACATTCACGGGAACGTCGCGTTAACGGCAGCTTTCCGGCATACCCAGCCTGCGACCCCAGTCGACGACGAGCTGTTTTCCAGCATCACCGAATCGTGTTGCTTCTTCGGCGAACTCTTTCCATGCAGGCGCGGCGATTTTACACCAATCGTTGATTTCTTTTGCTTTATCAAAGCCGCGAGGCACCGAAAGACTGTACTTTGCCGGGTTACCTCTCAGGTCGGCCCAGTTTTTCAGCACGGCAAGCTCGGATACAAGAATATAGAGGCGAATTTTTGAACCCTTCGGGGCTTTCATTAAAGCGGATTTCAGGTTACTCAAGGCGTCTTTTAACAGCGTTTTCGTCCTTGAATACGGATAATTTCTTCGCATCATGTGAGAGAATGCCTGGTCGTTTTTAATCAACCCTCTCAATGCTTCCAGCAGGGTCCTGTCCCTGGGAAATATGGACTGCCCGGGGGTATCGAGCGCCAGGGAAACCGTTTCCATGGCATTCGGAAATTCTCCCAGGCGCCATTCGGACATGGCTTTTATGGTATACGCGGTACCAAGGAGTTTGTCTTTTTCGAGACTTCCCTTGTGGTTTTTGATCAGATCCGAGACTATTTGCATTGCCATTGTGTAAGACGATGTGGCATCTCCTTCGGCAAGCAGTGCCGCTTTGGGGTCGCCCAGTTTGCTAAGGTTATCCATGTAAGCCGCTTTGCTGAATTGATCCTGGGCGACTCTAAGCTTGTGTATATGAGACACGCACCCGCTTACACCTATCAAACAGCAGAACAAAAGGATTAATATCAGCCGTCCCACGAGGGCGGTGTCCTGAGCCTGCGCTGCCCTGAGCTTGCGTTGCCCTGAGCATGCGGTGTCCTGAGCTTGCGTTGTCCTAAGCCTGCCGAAGGGCCGAAGGACGCTGTCCTGAGCTTGCCGAAGGATCGCCGAACCTTTCCATTTACCGGTCATCTGTCTCTCCCTCCATGGTTAAAACCAGCTCGTCAACCAAATCAGAAATACTCCACGACTTCCCCGATGATAGTTGGTCGACAGCCTTTAAAAGTGCCTTCCTGACTAACTTGACGTTCCCGGCAGAAATGCCTTCGCTTTCAAGCTGTGCGAAAACAATCCCTACCACGATCTCGAAAATCCCTTTCCTGGCTAATGCCCACCTGGCTTTTTTGTCAACATCCTCCGCCAGGATTGATCCGACAATGGCATCCAGTGCGTGTTCGATTATCGTGGCTTCCTTTCCGTCTATTTTTACCCTGTCAAGGTATTCGATTCTCCTGGCAATTGCTTTTATTACATCCTCAATTACCGCCTGAACGGTTGTGGGGGTAAGAATTTTCCCCGGGGCTCCGCTTATCGCTTTAGTTGCGGCTCGTACAGCGATGCCAAGGTACGAATCTGCCCCATCGGCCATATCAAGGAGCCACTGGGGGTGGTTCGCCACTTCGTCCAGGGCAACTTCGAGGACGTGCATGACCTGGTTCCCGGAAAGCCGGGGTCTCCACTTCGATCCGTTTGCGGGTGGCTTTGCGAGCTCTTCCAGCAGTTCCCTGGCGGTGACGATCAACCCTTCGACATGCTCAGGGCACCGCCCTTCGACATGCTCAGGGCACCGCAGGTGTTTTTCCGGGTCATTAAAATCATCCGGCCATATCAGATCAGCATTGATGGCGGTTTTTTCAAGGATAATTCGCATTATTTCAGGGAGCCTGTTGTAAGCAAATTTGAACTCCGGAGTCCCGAATTCTTTCAGGACAGCAGAGAAGATTTTCTTGATACCCTGATTATCAATACCGAGCATGGACGGGTGTTCGGCTATAGCGTTTAAAGAAGCCTTAACAAGCCGGTCCAGCGCTTTCCTGGAAAACAGGTTTTGAAAATCAATGGCATCGTTTTCAACCACCAGGTCCAGAATTGTTTCCCCTGCGGCACTCACGAGAGCCTGCTCTCCCGCTCCATGCACAGGCAGGTAAAGGGCCGGGTTTTCGAAGACGGTTTCTCCCATATTACTCAGGATGCTTCTTAGCAAAAGCTGTCCCCATTCGAATATTGCTTCTTCCCTCGTGAGATCGACGTTACCCACATCGCGGACATGCCTGTTTATGTCTTCTATCAACCCGCTTGCCGCCGCGTGAACAAGCTGCTGTGTTGCGACATCGGCTCCAAGCAGATCGGGATTTCCCTCTATCGATTCCAGAGCTGCCAGGAAAAGCTTTCTGGCTAAGGTATTGATTTGTTCCGTGGCAAAATCGAGATGGTCAACTGAATCCAGAAATCCGCGCAGTGCCTTGCCTGCGGCACTTGCTTCGTCCGCAAGAAGAGGACTCCCGGCACAGTAATCCACACCGATTTCTATCAAGCTGCCAAGAACCCTCTGGTAGACTGACGGATAGGGGCTTTTTTTAAGTGCCCACTGACGTACCCTGACCAGCGACAAAAGAGCCTCCGTTGTCAACCCGATCTTGTCTCCCTTTATCCGACCGGCCTCTATATCGTCTTCTCTTTTGCAATCGATGTAGTATTCCAGGTATTTTTTTTCTTCATCCTCGCTCAGAGTATCCCCTGCCATTGATTTTCGGTGGATTTTCTCCAGCAGGGGCGCCCCTTCAAGATACTTCTTGCCCGTGCCGGCAAAATACCCGTCGGCCACACCGATGGTAACCTCGGGGTGGAAATTCGGCAACGGCAGTGTAATCTCCCTGTTGATCGTTGCTTCTGCATACGCAATTTTCCCCTGGCGGCCAAGCTTGAGGCCGGCTTTTACCGCGAAAAGAATCAAATCTCCGGTACTTGCGAACATAGAAACCTCTATGTGAAATGGTTAATGTTTAAAGTCGAAGACCCTCCGGAGGCCGATCTAAGAGATCAGTCGGGATCTTAGTAACTGTGCCCTGACGTAAACCTCCCTGGCAACGGTGCGAGAAAACTTTTCAAAGACGTCCGCATGCCTGGATACGAGACTTTTTATGCGTTCGTGGAAACTGTTTTGGGTCTCTCCCGCGTGAGTTGCTCGCATAACCTCTACCCTGTAATCGTCGGGGTTGTCTGCTTCGTTGTACATTCTGAGAGAGGTCAAATTTAGATTTTCGTCTGCGAGCACCACCGAGGCTCCGTGAACGGGCTCACGCTGAACACTGTCCACGACCCATCCGCCGGTATTATACACGTCCA
>JALXAI010000400.1 GCA_026992215.1 Desulfobacterales bacterium
CGGATAGCATTGCTTTTTCATGCCATATTGAAGTCGACGACCAGATGTTGAGCGAGACGCAGGCTCTGGCTGAACGGATACGGCAAGAGCTTCTCGAGCAATATGGCATTGATCATACCGTTCTCCAATTTGAAACATCTCCGTGCGGAAATGGAGGACTTCTCTGTGAAATATCATGTGCTGCTTCGGGGGATGAGGAAGATTCGCGTTCGGAATCGAATCCGGGAGGGAAAAACAGGAGGTTTTCGCTGCAATTCATCCTCAGGGTGTTTCTTGGCCTGGTATTTATTTATGCCAGTATAGACAAGATAATGCACCCGGGAGATTTTGCGGAAATTCTTGAAAATTACCAGATTCTTCACGGCTCTCTGGTAAATTTGGGGGCAGTTATTTTGCCGTGGGCGGAGCTTTTGATTGGTGTGTGCCTGGTAGCGGGAGTGTTGCTTCCGGGCTCTGTTTTTCTTGCCGACGTGCTTTTGCTGGTCTTTTTCGGAGCACTTGTTTCGGCGCTTGCAAGAGGGCTTAATATCGAGTGCGGCTGTTTTGATACCAGCGTACATAAGCTGGCAACCGGCTCAATGGGTTGGTACCTGCTCCGGGATGCGGTTTTTCTGGGAATTGGGGTCTATCTTTTATGGCTAATTTACAATGACCGGAAAATTTCGGCAGGAGAACGCCTGCGGTAAGACAATTATGCTGAAAAAATGTAATGAGCGGTGGTTGGTTTTTTAAATCGGAAAGGAACATGTCTTGATACGGATAAACTGATTATTATGTACCGCGTTTCCGTTGTGTCGGTAGCAATTTTGAATTACTATGCCTGAAATTCAGGGCGCCTTCTTACCGCTCAATAAGAACGAACGAAGTTCAAAGGTTTATAGTATATTAGATTAGTAGAATATCTTGGTAGATTGAAGTCCTGCAACAATTCAACAAACCCGGACGAGGAAGGTAGAAATGAAGAAAAAACGTGTTCTGATTGTTTTGCCCATTCTTATTCTGATACTTGTTCTATTGTCTCTTGTCATCAGAAGAAAACATCAGCTTGCCAGGATGAAGGCTCCCAAGAAGTATGTAACCGTAGTTCAGGTTGCCCCCGTGCGTATGGGATCCATTGACGTGTCGGTCAGGTACCTGGGGGAAATAATGCCGGTTACGGAGTCAACTATTTCTTCGAAGGTTTCGGGTTTTATCGAACAGATACCTGTTGATGATGGAGATTCCGTTAAAAAAGGAGAGCTGCTTGTCAGGATAGATGATCGTGATATTCGTGCCCGTATCTCTTCCATTGAATCAAGAATCGAAGCGACCCGAAGCGAACTCGAAGCACTCAGGGCCAGGATACCGGGGCTCAAGGCTGCGGCAAATACGAGCAAGGGCATATTTGAGCGAGACAGGGTGCTGTATAAGAACAAGGCCATTGGCAAGGAAGAGCTGGATATATCAAACAAGAATTACAGGCTTGCCGTATCCGAACTTCAGGCCACGGAGCAAAACGTAGAGGCACTGAAAAGCAGGATAGCATCTTTGAAGTCCGAAAAAGAAGCGCAGGAGGTACTCCTGAGTTATACAACCATAACCTCGCCTTTTAACGCGGTGGTTCAACACCGGATACTGTCTGCCGGCGACATTGCTGTTCCGGGAAAACCAATCCTGACATTGATGCGCCCGGATGCGGGAGCTAAAGTCGTAATCCAGCTGGCTCCGGAAGACTACGTAAGAATAAAGAAAGGTACCCCGGCCTTTCTATTTTTTAACGGCCAAACCATGAAGGCCACGGTAAGCGCGGTCTATCCGGGAGCTACTCCGGGGAGCCTGAGTGTATGCAACATACTGCTGGATAAATCTCCCTTCCGGCTTCCCTTTCATACGAAAATAGAGGTCAAGCTGGTTATGGGTAGGATCAGCGGTCTTGTTGCGCCCATATCGTGTTTGCTCCGAAAAGGGGATACAAATCTTGTTATCAAGGTCGACAAAGACAACGTAGCTCACAGTGTTCCCGTGAGCCTGCTGGGGAAAAACGAGACGCGTTTCTGTTTTTCATCCCCGGCCATAAAGGAAGGCGACAGGCTTGCTTCTGCCCGGGAAAGTCGTTTGATGAGGATCTTCACCGGTCAGAAAGTAGAAGTGGTTAAGTAGTAAAAAAGGCAGTGCCCTGGGCCTGCAAAAGGGAGGCGTCCATTGATCAAGAAAATGTTTGACAAACCGTATTTTGCGCTATCACTGGTATTCGTTTTCTGCGTGATAGGTGCTGTCTCCTTCAAATCCATGCAGAGAAAGCTTTTTCCAGATGCCAACAGGCCTCAAATCGCGGTGGTAACCATTGAGCCCGGCGCATCGGCCACGGATATAGCGGATCATATATCAAGAAAAATCGAGGAAGAACTCCACACCATAGACCTTGTTCGAAAGGTAAGTTCCACGTCGAAGGAAGAGGTCTCGGTGGTTATGGCAGAGTTCGAATACGAAAAGGGCCTCGATGCTGCCAGTGTTGATGTCACAAATGCCATAAATAAAATCATTACCGAGCTTCCCAAGGATATCCTTCCTCCCCAGGTCTACAAGATAAGCGATTCCACCCAGCCGGTAATGGTTCTCGCCGTTAAACCAAAAGATGGATACCCATTGAGCATGGCCCAGGTGCGCCAGATTGCGGACAACGAACTCAAGGACGATCTTTTGAATATTCACGGTGTGGCGGACGTTGACGTGTTCGGCGGTTACCAGCGAGAGATCAGGATTGATATCGATCCTGGCAAACTTAACCGGTACGGACTGGCAGTTGCCGACGTTTCTTCCGCCATTTTAAAAAAGAACAGGAATATCCCGGCAGGCCTTATTATCGACAAGCACAATCACATCCTGCTCAAATCGGACGACGAGGCAAAGCACCTGAACGATTTTCTCGACATTCAAATCACCCGTGACGTTAAGCTGAAGGATATATCAACGGTGCACTATGGCTATCGGGACAGGCTCTCTGCGTATCACGGAAATGGCTCTCCGGCTATTGGGCTCGGTATCATGAGAGCCGTGGGCGGTGACACCATGGGGGTGATAGAGGCGGTAAATGCGAAGCTGCCGGAGCTGAAAGCCAAGTATGGAAATCTTGATATCCAGGTGGCCGATACCCAGGAAAAGTTGATTAACCTAAGCATTGATAACATGCTGGAAGCGCTCCGCGACGCGATTATTATGACCCTCATAGTTATATTCCTTTTCCTGGCCAACATGAGGAGCATTGTCATAACCACGGCATCCATAGTTTTTACCTACCTAATGACCATAGCGTACATGCGCCTTTTTCACCTGCAATTCAACATTGTGACCCTCACTGCTATTATTCTCGCGGTGGGACTTTTGCTCGATGATGCCATAGTGGTTATGGAAAACATCGAACGACACTACTACGAACTCAAAAAGCCTATTCATCGTGCTGCCATTGAGGGAACCGTGGAAATTATGCTTGCTGATTTTGCCGGCACGTTCACCACGGTGATTGTGCTTGTTCCCATCCTGTTTATCGGGGGGTACGTGCAGCGAATACTTAGACAATTCTGTAGCGTGCTTATTCTGGCTTTGATATCCTCTTACATTGTTTCCATAACGGTGATTCCTTTGCTTTCTCCAAAGGTCATGAAAAAAGACCCGCACAAGAATCGTCTTGAGTCTATTATTTACAAGTTCAACACGCATTTTATAGCGCCCCTGGTCAGGTTTTATACCGGGTTGGTGCGCATAGTCGTGGAACGAAAAAAAGCGTTCATTCTCTTCCTGATTCCTCTCATGATGCTCATGATGGTAACCCGGAAGGCCGTTATTCCGCTCCTGGGACGAGACCTTATGCCGCCCATGGACACGGGAATCGTGAAGGTCTCGTTTTCCACGGATGAGAACACCTCGCTTGAAGAAAGCGAACAGATACTTTCGCAGATGGAGAAGGCTATTTACAAGTTTCCCGGTGTATTGATGATGTCGTCCACTCTTGGATCCGAGCCCGGGACTTTCAGTTTCGGAAGCGGGAAGGAACCGCAAAGTGGAGGAATAACCATTCATTTTATTGACCGATTCCATCGAAAAAAGAGTATCTGGCAGATCGAGGACGAGTTACGGGATACTTTCCACAAGATTCCGGGGATTCGCTACGTAAACGTATACGATTACGGTGCGACACCCCTTTCATCCATCGCGTCTACTGTTGACTTGATGGTAACGGGTGATAATCTGGACAAGCTGGATGAAATCGGAAATGAGATAGAAAAGCGCCTGGAGCACGTAAAGGGCATTACGTCAGTTTCTAGAAGCTGGTATATGGAAAAGCGGGAGCTTGCCTTTGTGATAGATCAACTTCAGGCATCTCGCTATAGAATGACGCCTGCTGATATATCGAACCAGATCGGGGCAGCCTTGCGAGGAAGGGTGTCATCTCTTTTTACCATACCGAACGAAACGGGACTTGCCGTCCG
>JALXAI010000401.1 GCA_026992215.1 Desulfobacterales bacterium
GGAGGTTTGGCACCTCGATGTCGGCTCATCACATCCTGGGGCTGGAGCAGGTCCCAAGGGTTCGGCTGTTCGCCGATTAAAGTGGTACGTGAGCTGGGTTTAAAACGTCGTGAGACAGTTTGGTCCCTATCTGCCGTGGGCGTAGGATATTTGAGGGGAGCTGTCCCTAGTACGAGAGGACCGGGATGGACGAACCTCTGGTGTACCAGTTGTCACGCCAGTGGCACCGCTGGGTAGCCATGTTCGGAAGGGATAACCGCTGAAAGCATCTAAGCGGGAAGCCCACCCCAAGATAAGATATCCCATCCCGCACCCACTTTAGGGTATGGAGAAAGTGGTTCAGTATAGAATCCATATTCTAAAGTGGGTGCGGGACTGAAGGCCCCTCGGAGACTACGAGGTTGATAGGTCGGAGGTGTAAGTGCGGTAACGCATTTAGCTGACCGATACTAATTGGCCGTGAGGCTTGACCATAAACCACAGGGTTACTATCTGAAACCGCAGGCTTATCCTGTTCATCACGCATAAATGGTGGAGTGGTGGTTATAGCGAGGAGGAAACACCCGTTCCCATCCCGAACACGGAAGTTAAGCTCCTCAGCGCCCATGGTACTGCGAGGGCAACCTCGTGGGAGAGTAGGTCGCTGCCATTCCACCTTACATATTCAACCAAATTACCCCGACTCTTGTCGGGGTTTTTTTGTTTGTCATGGCAACGGATAACATCATATACTAAAATTACTTTAAAAAAATCCGGATAAGTATTATAAGTATCTATAGACTTGGAATTTCAAATAATGCTAGATACTAATTGAAAGTCAAAAAATAGCATGTCAAACCTTTCTTTAACTTCACTGGCAGAGGGGTAAAAGTGCAGAAGAAAAAAATCATACCGGTTATTATCGTCCTGATAATTATCTCTGTGATCTCAACCGCCGTCCTGACAAATTCCGAAACCAATAAGGAAGAAGATGATATCTATGCAAACTTGCGATTGTTCAGCAATGCGCTGAACATTATTCAGGAAAATTACGTCGAAAAAGTCTCGTCAAAAAAGTTGATCTACGGAGCAATAAGCGGGATGCTCAGAGACCTCGATCCCCATTCCTCCTTCCTGAAGCCCGACGATTACAAGGAACTCCAGATAGAAACCAAGGGCAGCTTCGGCGGAATCGGTATCGAAATTACCATTAGAAAGGGAATGCTAACCATAGTTGCCCCCCTTGAGGGGACTCCCGCCGACAGGCTTGGTTTAAAGGCTAATGACATAATTTTAAAAATAAACGGGGAACTTACAAAGGATATGACCCTGATGGAAGCCGTCCATAAAATGAGGGGACCCAAAGGCACCAAGGTAACCCTCACCATTGTCAGAAAAGGGTGGAAGGCTCCCAAGGACTTTGAAATTGTAAGGGATATCATCTCCATAAAGAGCGTGCGCTCCAAGATGCTGGAACCCGGTTACGGTTACGTAAGGATAACCAGTTTTCAGAGCTCCACCGCAAAAGACCTGAGAAAGACCCTGCGAAAACTTGAAAAAAGCTCCAAGGACAAAACCCTGAAGGGCCTGATCCTGGATCTGAGAAACAACCCGGGTGGATTGCTTGATCAGGCGGTTGAAGTCAGTGACATATTCCTGGACAAGGGATTGATCGTTTACACCAAGGGGCGTCTCAAGAACCAGCAAATGGAATTCGTTGCCCACAAGAACAAGACACCCCATAATTACCCGATCATAGTCCTGGTAAACGAGGGGACGGCCAGCGCGTCGGAAATCGTGGCCGGAGCCCTCCAGGATCATAAACGAGCCCTGATCCTGGGAGTAAAAACATTCGGAAAGGGATCGGTTCAAACCGTCATTCCCTTGCGGGACGGATCAGCTATGAGACTTACCACCGCGCTTTACTACACTCCCAGCGGGCGTTCCATACAGGCAAAAGGGATAGAGCCCGATATTGTTGTGCAGAGAACCGAGCCCACCAAGGAAAAAAAGAAGGAAGAAAACGAAATGATGACCCCCATCAGGGAAATAAATCTCAAGCACCACATGGAAATCAACAAGCCCAAAAAAGAAAAGAACAAGGTGAAGAAAAATAACCACAGCAAGGAAATAGAAAAGCTGCTCAGGGAAGACAACCAGCTCTCAATGGCGCTCGATCTCCTGAAAAGCTGGACAATCTTTGCCCAGATGTCTTTCCAACAGAAGTAAAAAACGACCGTTACGCCCCCTTCGCTCAGCATCGAAGGGGGTGTTTTTTTGTGCACCCGGTTCCCTTAATATCACTTGAATACCTCGGAAAATGGCAAAATCTCCAAGGAAAAGACCACCTCGATCATCCTCCGCTGGAAAGAGACACTCCAAACCAAGAAAGAAAGCTTCACTTTTCAGCAAAATACAATTCGCGGTAGGTCGTAAATTGCTCTGGGGGGCAATATTCCTCTGGATTGTCTCCGCCGCTTTCCTTGGATTGTTGCTCCTTAAGCACAAACCTCGTCCGCGACATCTTTCCGCAAAACACAAAACACGCCTGCCGTACGAGCGTCCTGAACCTCTCGGTATTGAAAACAAGATACAAAACATAGATTTCATTATCTATCACTCGTTGCTGGACTCGGGAATGTACTCGGAAAACATAAAATACCGGGTGGAGCAAAAGAACAATAAAAGGGGCGTTTCATGGGAATACTGTGAAATGCAAATTCCATCAAAGAAGAACGTAAGAAAATTTTACACGTTATTAACAAAGAGGCTAAAAAAGAAACTTCCCGGCATATCGATATCTTTTGAAAAGTCATCTTCAAAACGCGAAACTATAACGATCCGCCTTCAAAAACTGGTCACTCATCGCCTAGTATTTACGGAAAGGAAAATTCGCCCAGCCGAGAGAATTCGTGGGCCGAGACCAAGGATCGCCATCGTTATAGATGATTTCGGCGCGGTGTACCGTCAGGCAAAAGAGTTTTCAAAAATAAAGGTTCCGATAACCTTTTCCGTGCTGCCCTTCAGAAGACACTCGAAGGAAATTGCCAGGATGGCACATGAAAAGGGATTCGAGGTGATGCTGCATCTTCCCATGGAGCCTTACGGCTATCCTTCGATAAACCCGGGTGAAGGAGCTCTATTGCTGGCGATGTCCGGCAGGCAAATAAGAGAAATGACAGACAGGTGTCTCGATGACCTTGATTCATACGTATCCGGTGTTAACAACCACATGGGATCGGCATTTACTGAAAATGCAGAAAAAATGAAGGTGGCTTTGATGGAAATAAAAAGGAGAAACCTGTTTTTCCTGGACAGTCTTACTTCACCTCGTAGCGTGGCGTATAAAATAGCGCTTTCTCTTAACTTATCAACGTGCAGGCGGGATATATTTCTTGACGTAAAACAAACAAGGGAGTTTGTGAACGGCCAGTTGAGGAAGCTTGTTTCCATAGCAAAAAAAAGAGGAAAAGCCATAGCCATAGGACATCCTTACACTGTTACTTTAAAGGTTTTGAAGGAAAAGCTACCTTATATTAACAGGACAGAGGCAAAAATAGTTCCTGTCTCGGAGTTGATAAAATAACTTGACCCTTTCCTATTATTTCGCTTATTTTACAATGTGTGAAAAACATAATGGTACAATCAAATTCAACAAGAAAGGGAGCAAAACATGAGTAAGAAGTTAGTAGAACTTGCGGCAGATATCATTCAGGCCCAGGCGACCCATACCAGGATGACCTCAGAGGAGATTTCAGAGGCTTTGCTGAAGACCTTTGAAACCTTGCAAAAATTGAAAGCGGCAGAAGAAACAGACCAGCCACCAACCAATATAGAAGAAGAAACGTTTACGGAAGAAAAAGAAAGCAGTTCTGAGAAAAAGAAAACCGGGCTCCCCATCGATCCGAAAGACTCTATCCAGCGTACCAAGGTTATATGCCTGGAATGCGGAGCGGAATTCAAGCAGTTATCAGGTAACCACCTGAAGTTGCACGGTCTTACGCTGAGGGAGTACAAGAAGAAATACGGGTTCCCGCTGAGCCAACCATTATCCGCAAAAAATCTTACTGCAAAGCGCAAAAGAATGGGCAAGAAGAGAGGGCTTCCGCCTCAACTTATAGAAGCCAGGAAAAAACGTTCCAAGGCAAAGGCCTAGAGGCCGGTTACTCAACCCCCAGGCCATATGCTTTCATCTTGCGATACAGGTGAGTTCTTTCGATTCCGATCTTTTGAGCGGTAAGAGAGATATTCCAGCTGTTTTTTTCGAGTTTTCTGCGAATAAATTCTTTTTCGAAGTAAGCTCTTGCTTCCTTGAGGTTTTCTATCTCGTATATGTTTGAGAGCTTCTTGTTGGAGTCGTGGATCTCCGCGTCAAATAATCTCAGGAGCTGTTGCTTGTCAATTACTTTACCGGGGGTGAGAATAACCAGTCTTTCGACGAGGTTTCTGAGTTCCCTGACATTGCCCGGCCAGTGATAT
>JALXAI010000402.1 GCA_026992215.1 Desulfobacterales bacterium
CATCCACACCGGGTGGCCACAGCTTCACGAGGGATGCTGCGCCTACGGTATATACAACGATAACATTGCCGTCTCCGACATAAACAGCGACGGTAAGAAGGAAATAATTGCGCCCTCTGATGTTCACCACATATGCGCTTTCAAGGGAAATGGCGGCAGGATAGGTGCGAACGAAATGTACGGGCAAAAAAAGTGGGGTGAAGTGGGGGTGTGGGTTGACCTTGCCGCGGAGCTTAGGGGCTGGGGTTACTGCGGGATCGAGCATAGGCCCAACTTTGCCCATTCTCCTGCCTCCATAAGCGACATGAACGGTGATTCGATTCCCGAAATTGTCGTAATAGGGAATGTCTACAACTGCGGAACAACTCCTTATACGAACCTCTACCACGGTCCCTTTGTTTTCAACGCTGACAGGAGCCGTTTTAAAGCGGACGGTTTCGACTGGGAAACGGTGCCGGTGGATGTGGGGGCACCTATTTGCGAAGATTACAACGTGATAGAAAGCTGCATGCCGAACCCGGTGGTTGCGGATATCGACGGAGACGGAATAAAGGAAATACTTTTTGCATCCAACGACGGGAAAATGCATTGCTTCTGGCTTGATAAAACGGAAAAGTATAACTGGCCGTATTCCGTATATAATCCCGCAGAAGGAATATACAGGTTCGCATCCGAACCGGCGGTTGTTGACCTTGATAATGACGGGCACGCGGAGATAATATTTTGTTCATGGGTACAGAAAGGGTCAAACAAAACGGGAGACCTCTTCATACTCAACTATCGAGGCGAAGTCCTTGAAAAAGTCTCCCTGCCACCACCTTACTCGGGAGACTGGAACGGAGCCCTGGCCGCTCCCACTGTTGCCAATATCGACCTTGATCCCGACCTCGAGGTAGTGGTAAACACGGCCCACAGCGGTATCGTCGCCTATGATCTTCCCGGGACATCCAGATCCCGGGTTCTCTGGGCAACAGGGAGAGGCAATTTCTGTCGCACGGGCACTCCGCTGGAGTACCTGCACAGGATGTGCTCGTACGATTACGATCGTGACGGAGACGTGGACGGCCTGGACCTCACGCGTTTTACCAGTCCAGAAAACCTGGACAACCCGGGAAAGTTCGCAGAAGAATTCGGGAGTACCGATTGTTCTCCCTGGTAATTCAACTGCTCAACCCCGAAAAAACGGGGATCGCTGGCGCAGCAAGGAAAAGCCAACTTGCGCGGCTACTTCTTCCCGGCCCCCTTGCGACCCTGCCGCTCCAGGTTCAAATCTGCCAGGTGAAAAGGCAATTCTCCCCCTTCCAGCAGCGCACGGTGAAACTTCTTGAAACCAAGCGAGGGTTCGTGTTTTTTCCTGAGTTCCTTTATTTCGAATTTTCCCAGGCTATAACAGAGCTGGTAGCCGGGATTCAGCCCGAACCTGTTGACCTGGGCAACGGCTTCATCCTCACTGAAGCTTGCGGTTCGAAGTAGCTTCACGGCACCGGCTTTCGAAAGTTTCCCCGTGGCGAGACCCACGTCTATCTGGCAGCGAGCGGATCGCCACAGCTGCCTCTTCAAATCGACCAGGATCTCAACAGGATCATTAATGTACCCGGTTTCCACCGGGATCGATTCCGCGTAATATGCCCACCCTTCGTAAAAAAGCGGTGACTCTATCTGCCTCCTTATCGGATTGGTTATGTTTTTCCTGAAAATATCAAGAAGATGATGACCCGGGTATGTTTCGTGCGCCGTGAGAAACCTGTACTCCCTGTGTAATCTTTTCAAGATATCGCGATGCACCTGCCTGTTTCTTTCAAAATTCGTGGAAGTAATGTAAAAATAGGCCTTTTCTTCGGGGTCGGAACTGAACGGAGCCGCAAAAGACGCTGAACTCCTGACGGATCTTATGTACGTGGGAGTTTCTGCCAGTTCCAGAGATCTGTCAGGGAAATCGCCAAGGCACACGGTGCTCCTTACATGTTCCCTGAGCCTCTCTATTTCGTCCCGGTAAAGGGTGTGGGTATCCACCACGTTGTGTCCAACGGGTTTGTATCCCTTGTAAATTTCCCGCCATGTTCTTCGTGGATCTATTTCCCTGCTCAACCGTTCGAGTCTTTCCAGTACCTCTTCCCATTCCTGTTTCGCCAGTTCATATATTTCTTCCAGTGAGCGTCTGACGGAAAAGTGGTTTTTCACTCGCATCTCCAAAACAGGGGTGCGCATACTCGTATCCGCAACGCCACCGGTTGATACAAGGAATTTTCTGAACGAAACAAGGGCTCTTTTTGCGTCTTCAAGATACCGCGACACATCGCCCGAGGCCTCATCAAATACCGGGTTCTTGCTTACCTCGGCCAGGTATTGACTGGCGTCATCCACCATGGCCAGCGCTGCGCCATGGTAGGTTTTCGGGATATTCTCGAGATTTCTTATACCCTGCCGGAGTAATCCCGGGATTCCCGATAACCTTCCCGTAAACCTTTCGACCAGCTCTTCAGAACCAGAGCAGGGCTTGGATAGGGCGTGATCCAGCCCGATAAATGCTACTTTCAGGTAGAGCAGCGGGTTGTGCTTCCAGGATTTTACGTGTTCGAATTCTATCAGCACACCGAAATGATTCGATTCCAGGAATTCCAGGTCTATCTTGTCTTCAATTGATATCGCCTCATTTTTCAGTGTCCTGATTTCACTTCCAAAGTCCTTCACAGCCCCTATCACCTCCTGGATGTTTTTGTCATCCAGGTTATCCAGCCGGTGATAATAGAGGCTTGCGCTTTCCGCTCTTGGCAAAAAATCGAATTCGTCACTTGCACACATCACGGGAAAAGATTGTGCAAGGTAAGCAAAGTAATTGCCGGCTATTTGCTCTATCTTCTGACGCATTTCTCCAGTAATCGATCCCCGCAACTGTGAAGGGTACTATCCGGGATTCTTGCTAGTACCTTATTCTTACCTTGTAGGTTAACACCTTCTCGCCTTCGGGAGGCACGTTTACCTCTTTTTTGATCCAGTTGGAGGATATTTTTTTGAAGCCGGAATTATTTGACACGAACTTCCAGTCCCCGGGGACAAACTCCTCGAGCACAACGGTATCAGGTTTATTCTTGGCATTTCTTACCCGTATTTCCCACTTGTTCTCAACCAGGTGCCTGTCCAGGCGTTCAAAGCTGAGTTGCTTCCGCTCGACTGTAATATCAAAGGCTTCACCGACCTTCAGCTTAACCTTTTCGTTCCTTGGGGTGTGATCTATCCTGTCTTCACCGATAAAAAGGTTCGTTCCGTCCGACGACTCCTGGTAGGCTCTTACAATTCCCTTCGGAAGAGGCATCCCCAGGCCGTATTCTCTGGAATTCTTGAACTTGATGTACACGGCCGGATGGCTTTTTCGGGTGGGTCCGGAATAGGCACTGTAGTAAAAACCGGGTGAATTGTTTCTGGCTATCAGCAGTCTTCTGACCTTAATCCCCTGTGCCTGAAGAAGGCTTATTTGCTTTGTCTGGTTATTTTTCACAGTCACCTTTCTCGGAAGGGAGTAAAGATGGTATTCGAAGAACGGTTCTTCTTTCATGGATGCCTTTGCTCTGGGGGCAGCCATGTAGGATCTGTCCTCCATCAGGTACCCGGGTCGCTCGGCAACCTGGTGAAGCTTCCCTGCCACGAGCTTGAGGCTGGCATCCTTGAACGTTTTACCGCTTTTGTTCTCGATGGTAACCCAGCCTGAAAGATCAGCACTGGTGTTATCCCTGTTTACCTTGAGCACGTAATCCGCTCGCCACGAGCAGTTGCCGGCCAGGTACGTGACGTCGAGTTTCTGGCGCCCGGGTCCGCTATTCTTGATAAGCCACACCAGTGCGGGACGGGCGCGCAGGTTGTCGGGAATTCCGGCCAGCATGATGCTGGAATAGGAACCCAGGTAAACACGGTTATCGATAAGAAAAATGGGCCTGTCGTTGTTCGCGATCAATTTCCCCTTCTTCAAGATCATTGCCCCCTTCTCGTTCTTCGAGGGATCGGGGATCATTATTTCCACCTCCTTGCCGATAAACTTATCCAGGAGGTTTTTTGTGTTTATGAGGTCATACTCGTAGTTCTGATCCAGGAGTTCGAACCCAGAAGAGTAAGATTTAACCTGGAGGGTTGTCGCGTCAATACTTGTCGGTACACCTTCAAACACCAGTTCAAAAGGCTTCGGGCCAGTTCCCAGGGTTACTTCCCTTATTTCATTTACCAGTATTTTCCCCTGGTTATAGATCGTTACTTTAAGGGACTTCGTGTCTTTACCGGGGGTGGAACGTAAAACCTCGCATCTTCCTGTTACCGATAAAGCCAGAATGGCTACGATGAGCACAATCTGTGCAATTCTTCCTGTTTTAAATCGTGTCATGTTCTCCTCCTTCATAGCTGTTTCTTATGACATGAGTTTTGTAACGGCCGTGATCAAGCCCGCCACGTAGGCAAAAGATTCA
>JALXAI010000403.1 GCA_026992215.1 Desulfobacterales bacterium
GCCAGCCCGCATAGACCGGTCCCATGGGATTGCCGAGGGCAAAACAGCCGTTTATGTCAGTTCCTCCGGAAATGGACGCCAGCTGCAGGTCATCTTTTACTTCCCTGTAAATGTATTCGAAGCCTTCTTCCGACAGAGGGGAGCCTGTGGAAAGTACCGCCTTAAGCGGTTCAAGGTTGAAGGTTTTTCCCGGTTGTACACCGGCGTTCATCAGGGCTGAAATATAGCCCGCGCTGGTACCGAAAACAGTTATTTTTTCCTCTTCGGCCATTTTCCAGAGTGCACCCGGATCGGGGTAAAACGGGTTTCCGTCAAAAAGAACCAGAGAAGCGCCCACGGCCAGCGAGCTGGTTAGCCAGTTCCACATCATCCAGCCGCACGTGGTAAAATAGAATATTGTGTCTTCCCGTTTCAGGTCGGTGTGTACAATTAGTTCTTTAAGGTGGTTGATCAAAACTCCCCCTGCGCTCTGCACCATGCACTTGGGAAGACCTGTCGTACCCGACGAGTACATAATATAGTGTGGATGGCTGAAAGGAACCTGCACGAATTCGATCTCGAGGTTATCCTCTTTCGCCTTGAACTCGTCGAAATAAACCGCCCTGGGTACTCCACTTATGTCGGGCTCTTCCTGCGTATAAGGAACCACGATGACTTTCTCGGTGGAAGGAAGTTGCTTCAGTATGTTGGAAATCCTCTCGAGCGAGTCAAACTTCCTTCCCTTGTAGAAGTATCCGTCCGCGGTAAACAGTACCTTTGGTTGAATCTGGCCGAAACGGTCAAGCACTCCCTTGATTCCGAAATCGGGAGAGCACGATGACCAGGTTGCCCCGAGGCTTGCGGCGGCAAGCATTGCGATAATGGTGTGAGGCATGTTCGGCATAAATCCGACTACCCGGTCTCCCACCCGGACACCAAGATCTTTTAAAGATTTGGCAACCTTTGCCACTTCGTTATAAAGTTCACCATACGTCATCTTGATAGATTTTTCAGCTTCACTTTTGAAAATCAGCGCTACCCTGTCATCCCTGTAACGGAGCAAGTTTTCCGCGAAGTTCAGCTCTGCACCGCCGAACCATTTCGCGCCCGGCATCTTGCAGGGATCATCCACCACTTCATCGTATTTTCTGGAATGCTTAATATCCACGAAGTCCCACATGGAAGCCCAGAAGTCGGGAATATTTTCCACGGACCACCTGTAAAGAGGTTCGTACTCGGTGAAATCTTTATCAAATCTTTCGTTGATAAAATTCATGAAACGATACATGTTGGTGTTCCTGATTCGCTCTTCAGACGGTTTCCACAGTAGCTTGTCCATTGTTTCCCCTTTCGTACATGGAGTTGAGTTGTTAGTAATACACCGTGTCCGTTTGCAACAATAATTATATCGTGAATCTTTTCGTTTATCACTATTGAAATCCAATTTCAAAGGAAATGTTGATGGGTGCGCGGGTACGAATTATTTTGCTTGCACATTGGATACCCTTTGATTATTTTGCAAGGATCAAAAGGCGCTGGAACAGGTCAGCTGGAAAGAGCCTGATTCCGCGGGTAAAAAAGGAGTATCAGGGGCAATGGATAGTGAGAGCGGTCAAAAAAAGATACGCATAATCAGGCCGGAAGACTTTGTCGAATTCAGTCAAAGGTTGCGGAAAGAATATCACGATCAGTATTATGCCATGTATTCCAGTGTGTGGGACGGCATTGTGACCGAGCCTGCGCTGATGATGGTGCCGGTGGATGATCACATGGTTCACCGGGGGGATGCGGTATTTGAAGCTTTCAAATGTGTTAGCGGAAATCTCTACAACGTTCATCGACACCTTGAAAGGCTGCGATTCTCGGCAGACCAGGTGGCAATAGAACTGCCTTTTCCAACGGGTGAGATTCTCGAAATTGTAAAGGAGACAATTCGCGTAGCCGCTCGCAAAGATTGTCTCGTTCGGTTATTTGTCTCAAGGGGTCCCGGTGGTTTTACCACTGATCCCTATGAATGTCCCCAAAGCCAGCTCTACGTAGTTATAACTTCTCTCAGGTATCCTCCACGGGAAAAGTACGAAGAAGGAGTCCGGGTGAAGGTGAGCGCCGTGCCGGCGAAACCCGGCTTTTTTGCGAACATCAAGAGTTGCAATTATCTGCCCAACGTTCTGATGAAAAAGGAAGCGGTGGACAGTGGAGTGGATTTTACGATATGCCTGGATGAATCTGGAAGTCTCGGGGAGAGTACAACGGAAAATTTCGGCATGGTTTCTAAAGAAGGCGTGCTCAGGTTTCCTAGGTTTGACCGGATTCTCAGGGGTACCACCGTGGTTAGAGCCTCCGAACTCGCGCGGGACCTGGTTGACAGCGGACTGTTGGAAGATGTGGTATTTTGTGACATCAGCGTGGAAGAAGCCAGAAGTGCCGCAGAGATGATGATGTTTGGAACGACGTTTGATATGCTTCCGATTGTTGAATTCGATGGTACAATTATAGGGAGTGGAAAGCCGGGAAAAGTGTTTAAAGAACTTTACCGGTTGTTGCTGGAAGATGTCCACAATAACAGGAACTTTCTTGAACCCGTATTTTGATGGGGCGAAATGCGGGGGTGGGGCTTTTAGTCATTTGACGAGGAGGTCGTCATGAAAAAACTGGTAAAGACAATAATTATCCTTGGGGTTTTGCTCATTGTTTTTGTTGCCGGGGCAATAGTTATTCTTCCCAGGTTTATAAATGTTCAGAAATACAAGCCGGAAATAGAAAAGAAGGTCACCGATGCAACGGGGCGCCCGTTTACTCTCGGGGGCAACATCAACCTATCGCTTTTCCCGTGGATAGGGGTTAGGCTGACCGATTTACACCTTGGCAACCCTGAAGGATTTTCGAGAAAAGATTTTGTTTCCGTCAAATCTTTCGAAGTGCGTGTAAAGCTTCTTCCCCTGCTTTCCAGGCGGGTGGAAATAAAAAAGTTCGTACTGGTGGAACCAAGGATTGTCCTGGAAAAAAACAAGAAAGGAAGAAAAAACTGGGAAGGGATAGGCAAGCCGGCTGCTGCGCCCGGGAAGAAAGTGGCAAAGAAGAATGCGAAGAAAAAGACCCCCTCAAAGGGACCTGGTATCAAGTCGCTTAAAGTGGGCGAGTTTGCCATCAGGAATGCGTCGTTGCTCTATCTGGATGACGTTGCGGGAACGAAGAAGGAGATTTCCAATTTCAACTTGAGCCTTAAAAACGTGTCGTTAAACAGGCCCGTGGAGCTAGCGTTTTCCGCGCTTTTTAACGGAAAACCAGTGTCACTTGCCGGGAAGCTAGGACCCATCGGGTCCATGCCGCCGGCGGGCAGTATCCCTGTGGATCTTAAACTGAGAGCTTTCGATGAGCTCAAGGCAAGCCTTAAAGGAAAAGTCAGCGGCGTGGCAGGGAAACAGTATCAGATGTCTTTCAATGTGGAACCGTTTTCCCTTAAAAAGATCCTGAAAGAACTCGGTTCCGGAGAGTCAATCAAGACATCTGACCCGAAGGCTCTCGAAAAACTTGCCCTTCATTTCAAGGTTGACGGCAACACCAGAAGGTTAAGCATAACCGGGGGTTCGTTTATTCTCGACGATTCCAGGTTGGATTTTGCCCTCACTGCTGTCAATTCAAAGCGTCCCGATATTACTTTTAGCTTTGATCTTGATCACATCGATCTAGACAGGTACCTGCCACCCAAAAGTGCTTCAGAAGAAGGGCAGGGGAATGCGGGCTCCGGGTCCACGGTTGCCCCTGGCAAATCACCTGCCGCAGATTACAGTATGCTGAGAAAGATCAAGATTGATGGCATAGCAAAGGTGGGAAAGCTCAAAGTAAGCGGGGCAAGGATTCATGATCTGGTGGTGAAAGTCAAGGGATCCCGCGGGGTTTTCAGAATTGACCCGATGCTTGCACAGCTGTACCAGGGAAAGGTAAATTCGGTGGCAACCCTTGACGTGAGGAAGAAAAGTCCCGCCGTGCAGCTTCGCCTGAATGCTTCGGGCATTAAAGTGGCGCCGTTACTCAAAGACGTAATAAACAAGGACTTTCTCGAAGGGACGGTAAGGGTTAATGCAGTGATCACGACCGTGGGTGATAATGCGTATTCCGCGAAGAAAAATCTCAACGGAAAGGGGCTTTTGCTTTTCACCGACGGCGCAATTGTTGGCTTTGATCTTCCCGGCATGGTTAGGAACATAAAAGCAACCTTCGGTCTGGAACAGCGTAAGAAACAAAAACCGAAAACGGATTTTTCAGAGTTGAGGCTTCCTTTTACAATCACCGGCGGTGTTTTCAAAACCGATGGAGCAATCCTTAAATCTCCCGTGTTGCGTGTTCTGGCATCTGGTACTGCAAACCTGGTAACGGAAGTCCTGAACTTCAGAATTGAGCCCAAATTCGTTGCCACCCTAAAAGGACAGGGGGACGAAAAGAAGCGTTCCGGTGTGCTGGTACCCGTGC
>JALXAI010000404.1 GCA_026992215.1 Desulfobacterales bacterium
GTACGTGGGAGAAAGGATAAAGTCTGACATCAGAAAAAAAGGAGTCACCGTACTGGCTTGGGGAGAAAACGGTTTCAGGGAGATCACCAATTCCAAGAGACCGATTGTAAAACCCGAGGACTTGAAAGGCTTAAAAATCAGGGTTGTGGGTACCCCGATCTTTATTGATATAATGAAGTCCTTCGGCGCCAACCCGGTGAACATGAATTGGGGCGAAGCCAAGGTCGCGTTTCAGCAAGGAGTGGTAGACGGACAGGAAAACCCGGTTGTCGGCATCCTGATTCCGGTAAAGATATGGGAATTTCACAAATACATTACCATATGGCACTATGTAATCGATCCGCTGATGATGTCCGTAAATAACAAGGTCTGGGAAAGCTTCACACCCGAAGACAGGGAGATAGTGAGACAGGCGGCCATTGAAGCGTCGTACTGGCAGAAGATGCAGGTACGAAAAGGCCTAGTTGCTCCTGACCTTCATGCATACGATATTCTAAAAAAGCACGGAATGACCGTAACGGTACTTACTCCTCAACAGATAGCGGCTTTCAAAAAACTGACAAAACCTGTTTATGACAAGTGGGTACCCAAGATCGGCGAAGATCTTTACAAGGAGGCTCTAAAAGCCATCGAATACCACTAAACCGGCAACCCTGTTATCAACCCTGTCGGGCAATGAAAAAGAATAAGATAACGTGGTTTGTCAGCAACTTTGAAGAGGTCACGGGAGCCATATTGCTGCTCCTGATGGCCTCTCTTGCGTTTTTAAACGTCCTTACAAGGTATTTTATCAAGTATTCTCTTGCCTTTACCGAGGAACTAGAGGTGGCCTCCATGGTATGGCTTACCATGCTTGGCACCGCTGCCGCCTTTAAACGCGGTTCGCACCTGAAATTCGTTTTTCTCGAAAGCAGGGTTAACGAAAAAACGCGCTTCATCCTTTCTTTATTTTCGCTTGTTCTCGGTTTTATCCTCTTCAGCGCCATCGCGTTTTTGAGCTATTACCACCTGAGGGACCTCATCGAGCTAAACGTAACCACCGAGGCACTCGACATACCGGAAAGTATCTACGTGATGGCCGTACCGCTGGGATCCATCCTGATCAACATAAGAATCATCCAGTTGATAAGGAAGTTATTCAGGGAAGGCGTATAAAGATGGGAGTAGTTCTTTTCGGCTCTTTTTTTATCCTGCTCGTGCTTGGAGTCCCCATAGCGGTGGCAATAGGTCTTTCGGCCATCGCGGTAATTTGGGCTGCTAACCTGGGGATAACAGTTGTTTCACCAAACTTTTACTCAGGAATTGCCAAGTTTCCCCTGCTGGCTATTCCTCTTTTTATCCTGGCGGGATTTTTGTTTGAGCGCTGTGGAATATCCGAGAGGTTGGTAACGTTCGCGGACAAGCTGGTGGGGCGCAAGGAAGGAGCCCTGGCGTTGATTGCCGTCGGGGTATGCGTTTTTTTTGGCGGTATATCGGGTTCCGGCCCCGCGGATGCCGCCGCGATAGGTGCTATTCTGATTCCGGCCATGATGGCGGAAAATTATGGCGGCGGATTCGCGGCCGGTCTGATAGCCGCTGGGGGATCCACCGCCATCATAGTGCCTCCGAGCATAGCACTTATAATATACGGTGCCTTAACCAATACTTCCATAACCACCCTTTTTGCTGCGGGAGTAGCGCCCGGCTTCCTTGCGGGGCTTTCCCTTTTGATACCTGCGTACTTGATATCGAGGCACAAGGGTTACGGGAAAGTCAGGGCAGAAATTGACGATTTGAGTCTCTGGCAGGCCTTCAAACAATCCTTTTTCGGATTGATTGCGCCCGGGATCATACTTGGCGGGCTCTACGGCGGTATATTCACGCCCACGGAGGCTGCCGTGGTAGCGGTGGTTTACGGGGTTTTCCTGGGATTTGTTGTCTACAGGACCCTGACCTTGAAACTGTTCTACGAACTCCTGGTTGACGCAAGTATTGCTTCTGCGATAGTCATGATAATCGTTACCCTGGCGGGGCTTTTTTCCTGGGCTGCAAATACTCTGGGAACCCTTGATGCCATTGCAAAGTACCTTATCAAGCTCAGTACGTCCCCTCTTGTTGCGCTATTCTTCGTTAACGTTATCCTTTTTATCGCGGGAATGATGATTGATGCAATTTCCATTTATTACATTTTCTTACCCATATTCCTTCCGGTGATGGCGAAGTATCACTGGGACCCCATCTGGTTCGGAGTAATGATGACACTGAACCTGGCCATAGGCCAGTTTACTCCGCCTGTGGCGGTAAACCTCTACGTTACCACACATCTTGCCGACATATCCATTGAAGAAACCTTCAGGGAAGTAATTCCGTTTGTTCTGTCCATGCTGCTTGCGCTCCTTCTGGTGGCGCTTTTTCCCGAAATTTCACTGATTGTCCCCAGGCTCCTTAAAATGATGTAGCGAATCATTTTTGCTTTAAACCGGCTTCGGCATCCGATGGCCTGACGTAGATCGGTTTCAGAGTCACTGGATCATCCACGTCGTTTTTTTCCAGGCGTAGGCGGGCAAGAGTCGCGATGTTACTTGCTCTCATGGTATGAAACGAGGGCGGAAGGGAGAGCGCGTTTTTGCGCAGTTTTTTCTTTAGGAAGGATTCGTAGAGAAGCCAGCCGTTTCCAACGAAAACCGTGGGTGAACTTATCAACTCTGCCAGTTTTTCGGGCAGCAATACGAGATATTTTGTCAAACTTTCGGGATAACCAGCGGTATTCCTGTAGATGCTGCAGTAGACTTCTTTTTTCCTGGCGTCCAGCAACGCGCAGACCGGGTACCCGGAGCACGGAACGTTCAGGGCGAGGGCATCGAGAGTTGGTATGCCCAGGACCGGAAGACGGTTTGCCCAGGCGAGAGTTTTGGCAGTGCTTATCCCTATTCGGAGTCCCGTGAAACTGCCAGGCCCCAGTGCCACTGCCAGAGCGTCTATTTCCTCCAACCGGGTACCTGCCTCCCTGATACAGATGTCCAGATTTCTCAGCAGCACCCTGTTGTGACTATTCCGGCTACTAACAATATGTTCAACCAGGATACCGTTGTCATCCAGGATACATACGCTGTTGATCGTTGTCGATGTATCAATCGCAAGTATTCTCAATGGCAGACCTCCATTATTGCTGTTTATGGCTTCGGAGGTGCCATTGGGTTCCTGTGAAGCAGGATACGGGATATATCATTGTAGAATACAAATACCATCAGTATGATGAGAAGAAAAAGGCCAACCTGCTGGGCAATTTCTCGCTTTTCCATGCTTACCGGTTTACCGGTGATTGCCTCGAACGCGAAAAAGGCAAGGTGACCACCATCGAGAACCGGTACGGGCAGCAAATTCAGAATTGCGAGGTTAACGCTTATAAGCCCGATGAAATATATAAGGTTCATGATGCCTTCCCGGGCCTGCTGCCCTGCCAGTTGAGCAATAAATATTGGTCCTCCCAGTGTTTTGGCCGGAACCACCCTTTCGATCATTTTGACCACTGTCATAACAAACAGCTTTGTCAAAGACCAGGTCTGCTGAACGCCGTAGTAGAGAGCAAAAACGGGGTTAACCTTTTTCATGATAACCTTCTGGGCTGCCGTAACCCCGATCAGCGGCCTTTCCACTTCTTCGCCAAATATGTTTTTAACCTTGGTAATTTGAGGAACTACCGAAACATGGATTATTTTACCAGACCTGTCTATGGTGAGATCGAGGCTCCGGCCGTCGCTTTCTTTAATAATCTTTGACATATCGTCCCAGCGACTAACGGAATGGCCATTTACCGCTATAACCTTGTCTCCCGGCCTTATACCGGCTTTCTCAGCGGGCGAGCCCTTCGTGACGGCTCCGATCTCCGTTGAAAGCTGGGGAATACCGGAGACGGCAAAAACAAAGGAAAAAAAGACAATGGCAAGGAGAAAGTTAGCGATGGGGCCTGCGGCCACGATAGCCGCTCGTTTTCCCACCGGCTGATTTGAAAAGGAAGCATCCAGCTTATCCTCCGGGACGTCTTCATTGGTGCTCTCCCCGAGCAGTTTTACGTAGCCCCCCAGTGGTATGGCAGAAATGCAGTACTCCGTTTCTCCCACTTTCTTTGAAACCAGGGCGGGACCGAATCCCAGGGAAAACTTCAAGACCCCAACCCTGAAGTACTTGGCCACGAGAAAATGACCGAGTTCATGGAAAAAAATCAGGACTCCCAAAACAACTACCGTAGCAAGAACCGTGGTAACCAAATCTATCCCTCTTCTTTCGGGCATGTCAGCCGAATTTTTATTTTCAAAGTTTTCACAAAAATAACAATAGCAGGTGGAACTTCGTGTAAAAAATTTTCGTAATTCTGTTGCAAGCTCCCAGCTCCAGATGATCGAAGCTGGTGGCGTTAACATGCCAGGGATGTAACATCCGGTTAACGTCTTCAGAAGTTACC
>JALXAI010000405.1 GCA_026992215.1 Desulfobacterales bacterium
ACCGTCAGGGCAATCACCCACTTGTTAACGTGGATATGTTCGGATGGTTCACTCATAGGAACTACTTTGAAGCCGTTTTGTCGGCAAGAAGTTTTCCGTTTCTGTTACTGGTAT
Organism: Desulfobacterales bacterium; assembly: GCA_026992215.1. Classification (GTDB taxonomy): domain Bacteria; phylum Desulfobacterota; class Syntrophobacteria; order B119-G9; family B119-G9; genus B119-G9. Next base: position 115 of record JALXAI010000405.1, read on the forward strand.
CTATCGTAACTTCGAGTGACAATCCGACTCTAAGGGGGTGGTCTCCGGGCGGCGGAGAATCAAGCTTTATCTTTACGGGCACTCGCTGAACAACCTTAATCCAGTTTCCGGTAGCGTTTTCTGGAGGAAGCAGCGAGAATGCCGCTCCTGTTCCGGCACGAATACCCGATACTTTTCCCCTGTACTCATACCCCGGGTATATGTCTGCCCTGATGGTGGCGGGTTGGCCAATGCGAACGTTTTCAAGCTGAGTCTCCTTGAAATTCGCTTCAACGTACACGTCCTGCAAGGGCACTACTGCCATCAGGGGCAAGCCGGGTTGGACACTCTCCCCCACCTGCACACTTTTCTGGGTTATATAACCCGAAATCGGCGCCGTTATGGTGCAGTAAGAAAGGTTTAATTCAGCGGCCTTCAACTTCGCTTTAATGTTTTCGCGCTTGGCCTTGAGTGCTTTCAACGCGAGCTTTTGCATCAGAACCCTGGCACGATCACTTTTTGCGGCAGCGAGCTGCGCCCGGGCATTTTTGACGCTCTCTCCCACCGCATCAATGGATGCTTTAAGAGCTGCAATATCGGCCTCTACGGCGGCGAGTCCCGCCCTGACCTTCTTGTAAGCAGTCCTTGCCCTGTCCCGCTGTCTCCCGGAGCTTGCCCCGCCCCTGTAGAGATTCTCAAATCGTTCATAATCCTTTTTAACATGCCTGTATTCCGCCAGCACGGAGAGTCTTTTCTTTTCAAGCTCCACAAGCTTGTGCTTCACTTCCCTTTCCTTATCCATTGCCGCCTGGTATGCGGCTTCTGCGGATGTTACCTGGGCCTTCGTTTTGCTGTCCACAAGCGAGATAGAAATCTCCGACTGCTTTATACGGGCCTCTACTTCCTGAAGAGCTGCCCTGGCCTCACCGACCAGAACCTCATAGTCCGCCGGGTCTAACTTTATCAGAACCTGCCCCCTGTCCACCCATTGATCGTTGTCAACGTAAATCTCTTTTATTGTCCCCGGTATTCTGCTGCTTATTCTGGCGGTATCCGCCATGACGTACGCATTGTCCGTGGTGACCCTGTTGTGTTTGAAAAACCACCAGTAACAGAATCCCAGTGCAAGCAACAAAAAAAGAACAAGCAACCCCACTTTCATGCGGAACTTGTTCTTGCTGGTCAGACGCTCTTCCTGCGTACCCTTCTCTCCGCTCAATTCATTTTCTTCCAAGGCCTACCTCCACTAAAAGACAGCTCCACCCGGGTAACCTGATTCCTATTTCATTGAAAAATAATCACTTACTTCATTGCTATTTCATCGAGCGTGGACAACGAAATCTCATCCAGGTTTCTGACAACGTAGTCGGCATCACCCAGTTCTTCCACGCTATAGCTATGCCCCACTCCGACCACTTTCAGACCCGCATCGCGGGCAGATTTAATTCCGGCGGGAGTATCTTCGATAGCTACGCAAAATGCAGCATCCAGTTGCCTGTTGTCAAGCCTTTCTTCGAGGGCTCTAAGCGCCATAACGTACGTCTCCGGGTCCGGCTTGCTTTTCTCTACCTGGTCTGCCGATACAATGACGGTAAAATATGGCATCAGCGAGACTTTCTCGAGGATTAACTCGATCTCGTTTCTCAGTGCCCCCGAAGCAATGGCCAGCGGCACTCCCGCATCGGCTATTTCTCTCACCAGTTCCTTCGCACCCGGAAAAACTTCCACCTCTTTCTTCACAATTTTTTCAAAAGAATCAGACTTAGACCTGATAAGATCGGTCAGCATATCGCTGTCCAGTTCCAGCCCCGAAACCCTGTACGCTTCCTTGAAAGCGTCTCTGTCGTCAAAACCTATGTAGCGTTCAAGGTATTCATCGTATGAGAACCCGATGCCCCTGGGGTTCAAAACCCGCTGAAAAGCCCGATAATGAAGGGGTTCCGAATCAACGAGAACTCCATCAAAATCAAAAATAACTGCCTGTAACGACTTCACCACTTCGAAAGACAAACCTTCACTCCTCGCAGTTTCCAATCAATATGGTAAAAACCCGAAAACTATGGTACCAGAACGGTTGAACCTATCCATCAGGCCTTATCATAGCGTTCAGGGTCTGTCAATGAAAGGTAGAACCAGGATATGAAAAGCCTTCTAACCACGACAAGAACGGGCAGAATTTTCAGGGACTCCTTGAAAGCCCTTGGAGCAAACAAGTTGCGTACAAGCCTGGCGGTACTTGGCGTAATCGTGGGAGTTGCATCAGTGATCGCCATGGTAGCCGTGGGTAGAAGAGGGGAGAGCAGACTTCTTGCGGAAATCCAAAAGCTTGGCACAAACACCCTCGTGGTAAACGCCGGCAACACCCCCTTCCTCGGGAGAAGGCGACGAGCATCATTGAAAGTCATCACTCTGACCGTGGCTGATGCCATAGCGATAAAAAACAACATTCCGGGAGTAATCGACGTATCGTCTTATGAAAAGAAGGGAGTGATTGTCAGATATCTCAGGAAGGTCATTAACACGACAATGAGCGGAGTCACACCGGCTTACTTCGAAATCATGGGCATAGAACTTGAGAAAGGACATATTTTTTACCGGTCAGACCTGAAAAGGCTTAAAAGGGTTGCCGTACTGGGCAAGACAGTGTGCAGGAACCTGAACTGCGGTGCAGAAATACTCGGTAAAATGATAAAGGTCAGAAACGTACCATTCAGGGTCATAGGCATAGCGAAAAAACGCGGGGTTGACGCTTTTGGAAACGACCAGGATAACCAGGTATTCGTTCCGATCACAACCATGCTGAAAAGAGCCATACACAAAAAACACATCGACACCATACTGGTACAGGTAAGGAGTGATAAAGAACTGGAAGAGATAAGGGAAAAGATCCGGCTATTGTTAAGATCAAGGCACAGCCTGTTCAGAAGCGGTAAGCCCGACGATTTTACCGTCAGCACCATGACTGACCTGCTTTCCAGAAAGGAGAGAGCAACTAGAATGTTCGGGATCCTCATTACGAGCGTTGCTTCCATATCGCTGATAGTTGCCGGAATCGGCATCATGGCCGTCATGTTAATTTCAGTACAGGAACGTACCATGGAAATAGGGTTGAGGAGAGCGATAGGAGCAACCAGAAGGGATCTTCTAATTCAGTTCCTTTTCGAATCGGCATTACTGGGAATCAGCGGCGGCTCAATAGGAGCCGCTCTGGGTATATTGATCGCCTGGTTTATCCGTGCGACAAACAAGTATCCCTTCCCGGTACCTGTATTTTTTGCAGTGTCAGCCAGCCTTTTTGCTATCATGATCAGTCTTTTCTTCGGAATATTTCCGGCCAGAAAGGCATCAAATCTTCCTCCTGCATCCGCGCTGACCAGGGAGTGACATCTTTTATTGCAAGCCCTTCAGACCGCCCATATTGTTGCGAGGTTTTCAATATCTACCGAAGAGAATTTACGGTAAAGTAAGTGACAACGCCGATGAAAAACGCAGAGAAGCTATACGCATGAAATTTTAGCAGAAAATCACCATTTGAATTTTCAGAAGCCTTGTACAGCCTGTAGGAAATCAAACTTGCCAGGGACCCGATAAGCGTACCGAATCCGCCCACGCTCACCCCCCAGAGCAAAGCTTTCCAGTTTCTTGTGAACTCCGCAAAAAAGAGCGCTCCGGGAACGTTGCTTATTACCTGGCTGCCCACTGCCGGATAGATAAAGGCTTCCACGGGATTATCAATGCTTACGTGAACGATTTTTTCCAGGTTGTCAGTAAATCCAAAGAATGCAACAAACGTCACCAGCAAAAACCAATCAATGTTCAAACTTTGACGGTCAAAAAGCAGGGCAAACAGGATTACAACGGCACCAACAACAAGGGGAATGACTTTTAGAACCGCCAGCACGAAACTTACAAAAAATACCAGGTACAAATACCCCTTCCATTCAACTCTTTTCGTGCTGGTTTTGCGGCCGTCAACAACAATCCTGGCATTTTTGAAGGACAACACCAGGATAAAAGCGAGAGAAACAGCACAGAAAATCGCGATCGCTTTTACAAATTCAAGCGGATGAAGATGGTAATGAATGTATATAAAGATATTTTGAGGATTTCCAAAAGGAGTCAGGGCTGAAGCAGCATTTGCCGTTAGCGTTTCCAGTATGACCAGGATACCCTTTTTTTTGACATCCAGAGCCAGCGTGAGCGGCACCACCGTTAGTAGCGCAACGTCGTTGGTAACAAGCATGGATAGAACAGCAGTAAGAAGTATGAGTTTCTGTGAAAGCCATTTTCCGCGTTCAAATTTTGCGGC
>JALXAI010000406.1 GCA_026992215.1 Desulfobacterales bacterium
TCCCGGACGCTGGTGTCTAATGAGACCGATTGCGCCCCGCGCTCCGCTAGGCTATCTCCAACCCATCACCTCGTAGCCTTTATCGCGGAGGCATCTTTCAACAAAATTCTTGAACATGGGGTCCGGCTCAGCAGAGCTTGTAATTTCCTTTGCCACCGTTGCAGTGCCGGCTCCCGCGGCCCCAATTGCCGCTCCTGTTCCGGCATTTCCGCCTGCAACGGCCGAGATGGCGGCCCCGGTAGCCGCGGCTATGGCCGCGTTTCTCGTCGTTCTGAGTGCTACCTCTCCGGTTCTATGGTATCCCCTGACATACTCCTTGCCCAATCTCATGCATTCATCTACGTCTCGCTCAACAAGTGCCCGCGAAGACGATGTAACCTTCTGGTTCGGGTAAAGTACCGGCCTTTGCACGTGGGTACACCCCTGAAGAATGCCTGCGGCAATCACCCATGCAAAAACGGCCATAATTGATCTCTTCATAGGAGTTCTCCAGCCATCCTCAATCCTTTTGTACAAGCTTCATTTTCTTTTTTATTTCTATCATTATGGACGTTTGAAGAAAAGGGAATTCTACGCTTTCGAATCATCACCCAGAAAAGGTTGGATAAAAACCCCGTGTTTTTCCTTTCCTTACAAAGAGATACCGCCTGGAGGGTGCCACAGGAATTTAAGGCGTGGAAACGCCAGGCGTTTCAAGAGTGCGGATACCAGTTAGACTCTAAGAAAGAAAATTTTCACTTCGGGGTGGAGGTAAAGTGCAGTAAGGCTGATGTATAAGAGTGTCCCCGCCTTACATTTAGTCAGAATTCCCGGTATAGTGGAACCGAAGGGGCTTCGTATACAGTAAAGATCTGCTTGAATATGTAACGTTTTAGCTTGTCATAATCTTCATGCTGCATTTTGTCCGTTTCTAGTCCGTCAAAGATAGTGCCATATGGCACAATTATAGGCGGATCTCCGATCCTAAGTTAGGTTTCAAGTGTTAAGTAAGAACAGCTTGCCGCAACGAGGCAGAGCTCATTTCTCCAATCGGTGCTCCCGATTGGAGAAATGAAAAAGTTTTTCTTTGCGTACTTTGCTTGCACTGTTAAATCCCACTGGGCCATTTAACTGGGGCGTCTTTGCTGCCTTGGTAAATTGCCAACAATGACTGACGCGTACACTACAACGGGTTCATTAAAAGTTTATTCTGAACAACGGAGGCAAGGCGTGCCGCTTTTTGCCGTCTGGTAGGATTTCCGTGATATGGCCAGGTGATGCTGGTCGGGACGAGAGGATTTGAACCTCCGACCCCCTGAACCCCATTCAGGTGCGCTAGCCAGACTGCGCCACGTCCCGACTGCATTTACTTCTAACAACTTTAGCTAAGTGTGTCAAGTAATGTTCACGTGTTTATCTACGTTCAGCATCTCTGCCTTTATGTGTTTCACGTGTTGTCAAGCAACCTGCACGGGCTTAAAAGTTTCGGCTCGCGAAAACGCCTCCCACCAATGGGACTATCTCAACCGGCAAGTCCTGCTCCTTTTAGCCCGTCCAGAAAGTACTGGGCGGCCACGGCAAGTATGATCAACCCCATGATCCTGGTAAGTATACGGGTACCGGTTTTACCGAGAAGCCTGTTAATGGTGTTTGCCGTTCTTAAGACCACGTAAGTGAAAAAGCACGTGAGAAAAATCCCCGTGACAACGATCACTGCTTTTCCCGGGGAGAGAACCGGAGCGGAAAACATCATTACGGTTGAGAGCGCTCCCGGTCCTGCAAGCATCGGTATTGCAAGCGGTGTTACGGCTATATCGTCTTTTTCTGCGGCCTCAATGAACTCTACCTTTCCTTCCTGCGTGGTTCGGTGTGCTCTCAACATGTCGAGGCCCACTAACCCCAGGACTACTCCGCCGGCTATCCTGAAAGCCGGAAAGCCTATGCCAAAGAGTTCAAAAACGTATTTCCCGGCCAGGGAGAAGAAGACGAGAATCAGGCAACAGTAAATTGATGCCTTCCTGGCGGTTATTTCCCGTTTTTCCTGGTGATCATCCGCGGTAAGTGCCAGGAAAGAAGGCACGGCGCCGATGGGATCAACTATGAAAAAGAGGGTTACCGATATAGTAAATATTTCCTTTAAAACAGTTCCCATGGCTTGACTTTAAGTTGATTTGACCTGATACTGAAAGCTCCCGGATAGTGTTATCACCAAGCGTTGATTTTTCCAAGTGTTGTCTTTCTTCCTATCGAATTTTGACATATGCCCTTTGAACGTGTAATTTATCCGGTGTGTTTTTTAACCTCCACCAGTTTAGGAAGGTCTTTTGTTTCCGGAAGCATCATCTGACGTAAGCGCGACGATGTGAGGGGAAAAATTGAGCATCAAGAAAAAGCTTCTCATTACTTTTTCGACCACCCTGATTGTATTTGTCCTGTTTTACAGCATCACCGCGGAGTTTTTCATTATCAAGGGTTTCAAGGAGCTGGAATATGAAAGTGTCCGGCAGAATTCGGCTCTTGTGCGGCGCCTTATAAACCTTGAAGAAGAGAACCTTGACAAGATGGCTTATGACTGGGCCAGCTGGGATCAGATGTACCTCTTTGTTGAGCATCGCAACGCTGATTTTCTTAGATCAAATATGACTCCAAATATTCTCAGGGATCTCAACCTGAGTTTCGTTGTAATTACGGACAAAAATCCGCGAGTAGTTTATTATCAAAGCGCTCAAGACACAAGTTATTATCCTGACCGGCATATCCCGCCCGGGAACTGGAAAACGCTAAAAAATTTGGTTCGTGAGTGTTTGCAAGGCGCGCACCGGTATGGAATACTTCATCTTAACGGGAAATTTCACTTCGTAGCCCTGAGGCCAATTCTGAGGTCTGACGACAGTGGTCCTCCCAGGGGTGTCCTGGTGGTGGGCAGGGAGATAAACAGTGAAGTGATAGGGAGGATATCAGAGATAATTGGCCATAAGGTCAGGATAAGTCACTTGAGAAGTCCGGGGGAATATGCCGGAAACGCCGCGGGGCTTTCAAGAATTATTTTCAGTGACAGCACTTGCGAGGTGTCGACTGTTTTAAAGGATCTTCTGGGTAATCCTTCGATAATCCTGGAGATGTCGCTCCCCAGAAAGATTACCAAATACGGCACCACCAGCGCTCACCTTGCCATCATGGCAGCATTCACTCTCGGTATTTTGCTGGGAGTGGTGCTATTGTTGCAATTAAAGAGGCTTATATTCACCAAGGTTCACCAGCTGACGGATGAAGTTTCGAGGATAGCCCAGAGTGATGATCTCTCAGAAAGGCTCCCGGAGTACGAAGAGGACGAACTGGGAGTTCTAGTGAAGGGCTTCAACAATTTGCTGGAGCGTGCGGCCAGGATCAGCGAAGAGCTGATGCTTTCAAAAAACAAATACAAAACGCTTTTTGATCAGTCTCCCGCAGGGATTTTCGTATTCGACAATGACTTGAAGATCATCGAGTGTAACAGAAGTATCTGCGAGATGATAGGCACTTCCAGGCAATCATTGCTGGGACTGGACTTGAGGATGCTCAAGCATAAAGAGGTTATTCCTCACATAGAAGCCGTGCTGAAGGGGAAACAGTCAAGATACCTGGGGCTTTATGAGGCGACAACCACCGATGTTAAATTATGGTCTTCAACCACTCTTGCACCTCTTTACAACCAGGAAGGGGAAATTATCGGGGGGATAGGGATAGTTGAGGATATTTCGGAAATAAAGAAATACGAATGGGCGCTGGAAGAAAGCAGGGCACACCTGGAAGCCGTTCTAGAAAGTGCGCCAGGGTTCGGAGTTCTGACCACCGACCTTGATCTTGTGATCACGTACTTTAACAGGGAGGCGGGCAGAATATTCGAATGCTCTTCAGAGGTAGCCAGGGGAAAGAGGATAGATGAGGTGGGCGGCGGTATTGCTAACCTGAAGGATCATTTCGTAGCAGCCAGGGAAAGTGTAAAAGAAAAAGTAGTTTATGAATTTACGTTCGAGAAAAGAAAGGGAGGGAAGGTAGAAAGCTTCTTATGTCACTTATCCGGGATCTCGAACAAGGAAGGTGAACTACTCGGATACGTGCTTTTCGCGGGTAACATAACCGAGAAGCTGAAGGCAGAGAGGGAAAAAAAGGATTTGCAGGAACAGCTTTTCCATGCTCAGAAAATGGAAGCTATAGGTCGTTTGAGTGGAGGAGTGGCGCACGATTTTAACAACCTGTTAACTGGCATCATTGGTTTAACCCAGCTTGCCATCGAAGGTGTTGACGCGGAAAGTAGCACTTACGAGATACTGCAACGGATCCTTACCAGTGCCAGAAGGGGATCTAAACTCACCAAGCAGTTGCTGAATCTCAGTCGAAAGCACGTGATAAAACCTCATACCATTGATCTTGTCAAGGT
>JALXAI010000407.1 GCA_026992215.1 Desulfobacterales bacterium
CCATCGGTAATTGTGGTTCTGTCAGGGGGAGCCAGGGTAAACAAGATTTTCCCCGTAACCAGCAGCCTGGAGTGCTCTTCCATGGCCAGAATTATCGAGGCATACAGGCTGTACAGGATGATAAAGCCTGCCAGGATAATGATTGTTGGAGGAAGCGGGGACCCCGTGGCTGATTTCGAGGAGTCGAAAAAAATGAAGGACGTGTTACGAATACTGGGAGTACCCGGCAAACTCGTCAGTATCGAAGTCGAATCACGGGACACTTATGAAAATCTGGAAGCGGTAAAGGAACAACTTCAAAAGACTCCTTTCTGGCTCGTAACTTCGGCGATACATATGCCCCGTGCCATGTTTCTCGCTCGGAAATTCGGCCTTAAGGCGTTTCCCGCGCCCTGCGACTCCAGATATAATCAGCTCGGAGGTTTAACATCATTTATACCGGATCCCTTTAATTTTTGCACATGCACGGCTGCGATAAATGAATACCTGGGACTGGCATGGTATAAACTGGCGTGGTGGACCGGGATAAAATAACTCGAGGGTGCCGGTATCCCTTAAAGAGGTTAGGACAATGCGGAAAAAAATACTCGTTGTGGGCGGAGCAGGATACATCGGTTCGTACATGGTAAAAATGCTGGCCCAAAAAGGCTACTGGCCGATCGTTCTCGATAACCTATCGAGAGGCCACAGGGAACTGGTGGTGGCTGGAGAACTTGTTGAAGGGGACCTTTTCGACGAAAAACTTCTCGAGGAAATTTTTACAACAAACAGAATCGAAGCGGTCTTTCATTTCGCTGCCCTGGCCTACGTCGGAGAATCCATGCTACAGCCGTCGCTTTACTACAAGAACAACGTCTGTGCTACCTGGAAGCTCCTCGACAAAATGGTCCAGCACGGCGTTAATCTCTTTATATTTTCCTCAACCTGCGCAACTTATGGGGAACCTCAGTGGTTGCCCCTCACCGAAGATCATCCTCAGAATCCCATAAGCCCTTACGGTCGTACGAAGCTCGTAATAGAATGGATGCTGGAAGATTTCAGGGTGGCATATGGACTGAAGTACATAAATCTGAGGTATTTCAATGCCGCTGGAGCAGACCCGGAAGGCGAAGTCGGCGAATGGCACGAACCCGAAACACATCTCATCCCCAATATTCTCCTTTCCCTTCTCCGGAAGAGTAAATCACTGGAAATATACGGAAATGACTACCCGACACCTGACGGAACGTGCATAAGGGACTACATCCATATTCATGACCTTTGCAGTGCCCATATGCTTGCCCTCGACTACCTGCTTGACGGAGGAGAACCTGCAAGTTTCAACCTGGGAAATGGTGAAGGGTATTCCATACTTGATATTATCAGGGCGACGGAAAAAGTTACGGGAATGAGGGTGAAATATGAGTACAGGGACCGAAGACCCGGAGATCCGGCCAGGCTTATCGGGTCTGCAGAAAAAGCCAGGAAAGTGCTGGGATGGAGTCCCAGGTACGGGGATATAGAAACTATTATCGAAACGGCATGGAACTGGCACAGGAAACAGTAAATAAAAGGGGACTGAAATGACAAGATCGGTGGTGACTGGAGCGGCAGGGTTTGTGGGGAGTCACCTTGCTGAAAAGCTCCTGGAGCTTGGCCACGTTGTTATCGGTATAGACAATTTGAGCACCGGTAAAGCTGAAAATATGGAAGCATTTGTGAATGATCCCGGATTTATCTTCTACGAAGCCGACATCCGGGATAGGGATTCCATGGAGCAAATCCTTGATACTCATTCACCAATCGAGTGTTTTTTTCACCTTGCCGCGGTGGTAAGCGTTCCTTTTTCAGTTCAACATCCTGAAATAACACACGAAACTAACTACAAGAGCACCATCCGGCTTCTTTCCAGGTCCCGAAAAGCAGGTGCCGGTGCCTTTGTCCACGCCGGCTCTGCTGCTGAATACGGGAACGAATCGAGATTACCCATAAAAGAAGAGTACGCTTCGGATGAAACCGAACACCTGAGTCCTTACGGTCGCACCAAGTACCTGGCCTCCCGTGAAGTTGCCAGAAGTAGCAACCCATGCGGCGTTTCGCTCAGGTGCTTTAATATCTACGGCCCCAGGCAGGATCCGACAAGCCAGTACAGTGGAGTGATATCCAGATTTATCGAACAGGCGCTGAAAGGGATTCCTCTTACCGTTTTTGGCGATGGCGAACAGACCAGGGATTTTATTTTCGTGGAAGATGTCATCCACGCGTACCTGCTTTCTGCGGGAATAAATCCTGCCAATGGGAAAAAATCCCCACCCAAACGCGGTATATATAACGTTGGGCGCTCTGAATCCATCACCATCAACAGGCTCGCAGATATCATAAAGTCCATCATAGACCCCGAACTGCCAGTGGCTCACCTTGAACCGAGACCCGGAGATATCAGGCATTCTCTTGCGGATATAAGCAAAACAGTACGCACCTTCGGCTGGAAACCTTCCTGGGATATGAAAGAAGGGCTGAAAAAAACCATTGAGTGGTACCGGGAAAACCCGGAAACACTATAACCTGTCTCCGCTTTTTAATTGACTTGAATTTATCTCATAGAGGATGCGGATATCGGTGCATCCTGATTTTTATCTCCGTATGGACAGTCAGATAACGTGCAATGGAAAATACGAAAAGATTTGATACACTTATTCCGGAAAGGAAAACGAACCTTAATTTGGGTTAAGGCCGGAAAAAGCAGGAGTGTAAGGGCATCCCACTTTGATTGTCTTTCATTTTGGTTGGGTTTGGCAAATTAGACTCATGAAAGACCGTATTTTCATAGGAACCAGCGGATGGACCTACAGGCACTGGAGAGGTAGATTTTATCCTGAAGGCTTACCGCAGCGCAGGTGGCTCGAGTATTATACGGAGCACTTTAACACCGTGGAACTCAATGCCTCGTTCTATCGCATCCCGGCCGAGAACACTGTAAAAAACTGGTACCGGCGCACACCGGATAAGTTCAGGTTTGCCGTCAAAGGCAGCAGGATCGTTACTCACTTGAAAAAGCTGAAGGACTGCGAGGAAACCCTTAAGCTCTTTTACAGGATTTTCGAACCTATGGGCAAAAAACTTGGGGTTGTTCTATACCAGTTGCCCCCGTCGATCCACTACGACCCCGAGGTTCTTGCCCGTTTTCTCGAAGCACTACCCCGCAATATCAAACACGTGATTGAATTCAGGCACCCAAGCTGGTTTAACATTAATACCTACGAAATCCTGGAGGACAACGGTGCTTACTTTTGTGTCTCCGACTATCCCGGTAGAGAAGCTCCGCAGATTTGTGTTGGAGATATCGGTTACTTGAGGTTCCATGGCTACAAGAAAAGATACGGTGGAGAATACCCCCCGGAACACCTGGCAGAAACAGGCAAAATAGTGCGTCGCTGGGCGGAGGAGGGGAAGATGGTTTTTGCCTATTTCAACAACGATGCCGAAGGTTTCGCCGTGAGAAACGCGAAGCAATTGCAGGAGATCTGTTTCGGGGGTGAGTGCATTTAACCATGAACACGAAGAGTTTCGCGCGCATGGATTTCCGTAGCCTCTGATGGTGTGTGATGCTGACGTTTAATACAAGCAAGTAAAAGCTTTGAACGTAGGCTCACTGGGGGTAAATTTTTTAGATCTTCCGCTAAACCGGGATCGAAAGTTCTGCGAAAAAACCACCAATCGGCGATGAACCCTCACCATGGTTGTGCTTTTACCCAAACAAGGGAAGGCTGCATCGTTTACCAAGATGCAGCCTTGAGAGAGGTAAAGGAAAGAGCTATCTGGTCATATTGATAAGAACATTTATCATTTCGTTTGCAGTGGTGATTGTCTTGGCATTGGCGCTGAATCCTGCCTGGTAGATGATCATGTTTGTTAACTCCCTTCCAATATCAACGTTCGACTGCTCCAGCGTGTAGTCGTATATGCTGCCCCTGCCGTTAGATTGTCCGGGACCCACAGAATAGTCTCCACTTTCCGAAGTTCTGATATAAAGATTATTTCCGTCTCTCTGCAGGCCGAGAGCATTGGGAAATGTGGCTACTCCTATCTTTGCAAGGATAAAATGGTTACCGTCCGGGAAGTAGCCGTGAATGTATCCGGAGCGATCGATGGAAACACTCTGGAGTCGTGAAGGCTGCCCCGCATGCCCCGGATCGTCGATGTAGTATCCGTCATTTATGTAAAGCTGTATATCTCCGAGATTAGCCGTTGTGGGATCAGCAGGGTCAGTGTAGGGAGTAGTGATATCCTGGCTCGTGTGGCAGGTTCCCTGAACCCTGTTTCCGTCGGAATCTACAAGGTAGCCACTCGCATCAAAATGGAATCGGCCGTCCCTGGTAAAATACCTGCTATCGTTGGGACTGTCGA
>JALXAI010000408.1 GCA_026992215.1 Desulfobacterales bacterium
TGAATTACTTCTTCGTCATCAATCAGAAGAAGGCTTAGGTTTTTTTCAAGAGTCATAAATCTTCTGCCCCGTCTTTGATTTTCCTGTATTCTACTTCCATGGGTGATGATTAAACAATATTTTCTTTTGCCACAGCTATTTCTGGTTATTCTGTTTCTCCGCAAGCTCGGGCAAAAATACCGCAAATTCACATCCTTCGCCAGGCATGGGGTAAACTTCTATGGTGCCCTGGTGTTCCTGTACAATCCTTCTCGATATGGACAATCCCAGGCCTGTTCCCTTGCCAAAGGGCTTGTTCGTGTAAAAAGGTTTAAAAATGTGCCTGATAGTGTCCTGGTTTAATCCCAGGCCGTTGTCCTGGACGGAAAAACGAATATTTCTCTTGCCGTTTTTCACTGATATCCCAACTCCTATCTCTATTTTCTTGTACCAGTTGTCAGAGACGGTCAGCTTACCTTCTCTTATTTTTTCTTCTTTTTCATCGAGGGAATCCCGGGCATTTGTCAAAAGGTTTATCACCACCTGCTCGAGCCTGTTAAAGTGTCCCAGTGTCATGCATTGGTCCTGAAGGTAATTTTTGATGACCGTGATACCGTGAACCTTGAGCTGTGTACCGAGCAACTGAAGAGCGGATTCCACGACTTCGACCATGTTGACAGGCATCATTTCTTCTTTCGAAGTGTCCCTGCTGAGTATCCGAAGATCGTTTATGATCTTCTCCATCCTTTCGCACTGCTTAATAATCTTGTGCTGCTTGTTGAGGATTTTCTCATCTACCTTGAGATAACCCTGCTTGCAACCCACGATAACGCTCTCGGCAAACGTTCTTATGCCACTCAGGGGCTGATTGAGCTCATGTGCGACACCTGCCGCCATTTCTCCCAGCGAGGCCAGTTGCCCGGAGTGATAGAGTTCGATGTTTCTTTCCTGGGTTTCAACTGTCTGGGCAAGACGTTTTGCTATTTCCCTGCAGAGCGATGTTTCCCTGTACGGCTTGTAGTTCGGATCCTTTGTCCAGAGCCTTATCTCACCCCTGTCAATTTCGTCTATGCTGATTTTTACCTCCAGTGCCCTTTTCTGGTTCTCGAGATTTGACGTGTCCGGGTACTGGGCATACCACCCGTCAAGCTCTACGGCTACGCCTTTAACATGATTCTTGTCCATTGCGTCGTATATGGCCTGAGCGGTGATCTCGACAAGTTCCTGTATCTCCCTGGACTCGGAAATGGATTCGCTTATTTTGTACAGGCACTGCAGTTCCCGGTGGGTTCTGTCCTTTTCGATCCTTATCAACGTCGCATCGGTAATGTCATCGAGCAGTATGCACAGAAGGGGTTCCGGCATTGCAATTTCCGGCAGAAGAAAGGCCTGCAGGTGGAAATACTTGGTCTGCTTGTTTGGCAGGGTGCACTGTATTTCGAGGTGCTTGATTGGTATTTTATGAACTATAACCTGCCGTAGCTGCTCGGGTAGTTGCCACGATTTGTTCCCTTCGGGCTTGGACGTGTTTGCATGCCAACCTATGGCTTCGCAGATGAACATACCGTGAGCTTCATTTTCGTGGAGTCCGAACATCTTCTTGAATGCTTCGTTTATGCTGACAATTCTCAGGTTTGAATCCACCACGAGAATCGCTGACAGTGTATGAGAAAAGACCATCTCTTTGATGGATCTTTCCCTTTTTAATTCTTCGGACTGACTTTGTACGAGCCTTTCGAGCTTGCGGGCATATTCGATATTCTTTTTCCGCATGATCTGACGTTCTCTTGCTTTCTTCACTGTGGAAAGCAAATCGTAGAGATCGAAAGGCTTCCGAATGTAAGCGAACGCACCGTATTCCAGGGCTTCGATTGCGCTCGATATGTCTCCCTCTCCGGTGATCATGACCACCTCGGTGTTGGGAGAAATCGACTTGAGCTTCTTCAAGGTCTGGATGCCGCTTATACCCGGCAACTTTATGTCTACAAGGGCAACGTCCGGAGCAGATTTTTCAGTAAACTGGATGGCACTCTCGCCGGTGTGACAAACTTCAACATGGTGTCCCTGACCGGTAAGAAAATCCGATAACACGTGGCAAATAGCCTTATCGTCATCTAAAACCAGTATATTCATTGTTGCCGTTCCAGCTCTACTCAATTATCTCTCTACGTGTACAGGCCTCTTCCCTTTGCCAGTTCCGGTTTAGGCGGGGCAGTGTTTTCGCTTTTGAGGTAAAATCCCTGTAAGAAACTATATAATACTCCCATCTTCTATTTCAAGCTAATTTGCCTGATGCTTGTTTCACAATAATCTCGTATCCTTACAACATCCTTCCGCGAACGGATGAACAGCATAAACAAGCGATAAAGATCGCCGGTTAAAAACGAGGAGAACTGGTCTTCCTGCGAGGGTTTAGCGGAACTGCCGTTTTTTACCGGTTTCGAGTAGTGTCGCACGACTGCTGATTTTGTGTAAAAGGCTTACGCGGCTCGTGGTTCATCCGTGCGGAACAAATTTAGTTTGAGATTTTGCCAGATTTTCCTTGACCTCTCAAGACAAATAGACAATACTTGCATTTATTAATAGACAAAACGTTTTGCGGTTCCTATCAAATTCAAGCTCCTATCCTGTGGTTGAGGAACTTGACAACATTGCTTGAAGCGGATTGTGATGATAGCTTTTACAATCGCTCATCTCTTTCAAATCTCTTTGAAATCGCAGCAATTTTCTCGATATAAAACTCCCAGCGTACACGATTTGCATGACCGATGCGCAAAAGGTTCCAGGGCAGTGATACCGGCAGGGATATGGTACAACTTGAAGCTGCACATATAGACATGGCGGTGTGCCATTCACTGAAGCAATTGATTTATCTTTTAAGCAGAGCGAAGGGAGGTGGGAGCTAGGGAAGATTTCGGTGTGGTCACGTCAGTAACAATTGTTTTCAGCTTAGGGTTAACTCACTTCATAAGAAAGGAAGGTGTGATTTTATGAAGGTGACGCGAAGGCAATTCATCAAAATCACTGGTTCTGCCACCGCTGGTCTTGCCCTTATGGGGCTTGGATTCAACTTGAAACCGGTGGAAGCGTACAGTCTTAAACTCAGGACTAAAGACGCCCGGCAAACCACCACCATTTGTCCGTACTGCGCGGTGGGTTGCGGAATAATTGTCCACAGCACCAAGGGTAAGAATTCCAGGGTAATTTACACAGAGGGAGATCCTGATCATCCGATTAATCAGGGAGCGCTTTGCGCCAAGGGTGCTGGCCTCTACCAGATGGTTAATAACGAAAATCGAATTACCAGGGTCCTTTACAGGGCGCCGTACAGCGATCACTGGGAAGAAAAATCCTGGGATTGGGCGCTGAACGAGATTGCAAAAAGGGTTAAAAAGAGCAGGGATGCAAGTTTCAAAGCCAAGAATGAAAAGGGGCAGGTGGTAAACAGGACCGAAGGAATTGCCCACGTGGGAAGTGCCGCGCTGGACAATGAGGAATGCTGGCTCCTCCAGGCCATGATGAGAGCCCTGGGGCTCGTTTACATCGAGCACCAGGCGCGTATCTGACACAGCGCTACTGTTGCGGCTCTGGCAGAGTCGTTCGGACGTGGCGCGATGACCAACCACTGGATTGATATTGGTAACAGTGATTGTATATTGATCATGGGAAGCAACGCTGCTGAGAACCACCCTATTTCTTTCAAGTGGGTCACAAAGGCCATGAAAGCCGGGGCAACTCTCATAAGCGTTGACCCGAGGTTCACCAGGACTTCTTCCAAGGCTGACATTTACACGCCTCTTCGTCCCGGTACCGACATAGCCTTTCTTGGTGGGATGATAAATTACATTCTGTCCAACAAACTCTATTTTAAAGAGTACGTAGCTTACTATACCAACTGCTGTTTCATACTCACCGATAAGTATTCCTTTAATGACGGTCTGTTCGCGGGCTACAATCCCAAGACGAGGTCGTATGATAAATCTTACTGGGCCTTTGAAAAGGACAAAAATGGTATCCCCAAGAAGGATCACACGTTGAAGCACCCGAGGTGTGTATTCCAGCAGCTCAAAAATCACTACGCTCGGTACACGCTGGACAAGGTATCGGCCATAACGGGGACACCCAAGGAAGATCTTCTGAAGATTTACAAGACCTATGCTGCCACCGGAAAACCCGATAAGGCAGGCACCATCATGTATGCCATGGGCTGGACGCAACACACTGTGGGAGTGCAGAATATCAGGGCCATGGCAATTATCCAGCTGCTGCTCGGCAACATGGGCGTTGCGGGCGGCGGTGTGAACGCTCTCCGGGGAGAGTCAAATGTGCAGGGTTCCACGGACCACTGCCTGTTGTGGCATATATGGCCCGGATACCTGAAAACTCCAAGATCGTCCAATACCACTCTTGCTGCTTATAACAAGAAGTGGACTCCGACCACGAAAGATCCCCTGAGTGCGAACTGGTGGGGCAACTACCCGAAGTATTCGGTAAGTTTCCTAAAGTCTATGTTCGGGGAAAAGGCTACTGCGAAAAATGACTTCGGATACAGCTGGATGCCAAAGGTGGACGATGGAAAGTCTTATTCCTGGCTGGACCTGTTTGACGAAATGTACAGGGGAAAATTTACCGGCTTCTTCGCGTGGGGGCAAAATCCGGCATGTTCCGGGGCAAATGCCAACAAGAACCGGGAAGCCCTTGCGAAGCTTGACTGGCTGGTAAACGTAAACATCTTCGAAAACGAAACGGGGTCCTTCTGGAAAGGACCGGGGATGAATCCTAAAAAGATAAAGACGGAAGTTTTCTTCTTGCCCTGTGCCGTTTCTGTCGAAAAGGAAGGTTCTATCACCAATAGCGGCAGGTGGATGCAATGGAGGTACAAAGCTGTGGAACCCGCGGGCGATTGCAGGCCTGACGGGGATATCATGGTGGAGCTTTTCGAGAAAATCCGCGAGTTGTACCGGAAAGAGGGCGGGACGTTTCCCGAGCCGATCTTGAGCCTCAAATGGGACTACACCACCGGCGGGAAGTATGATCCCCATAAGGTTGCGAAAGAGATTAACGGTTATTTCCTCAAAGACGTCACCGTGAAAGGCAAGAAATTTAAGAAGGGGACTCTTGTTCCGAGTTTTGCCTACCTGCAGGCTGACGGTTCCACTTCTTCCGGAAACTGGCTCTACTGCCAGAGTTACAACGAGAAGGGCAACAACGCTGCCAGGAGAAATCCAGTGGATAAATCAGGTATCGGGCTCTTTTCGGAGTGGTCCTGGTGCTGGCCGGTCAACAGGAGAATTATCTATAACAGGGCTTCCGTTGATCGATACGGTAACCCGTGGAACAAGAAAAAGCCGGTAATCAGGTGGACCGGCAGCAAATGGGTGGGAGATGTTCCCGATGGCGGTTGGCCGCCCATGCTGACCAAAGATGGAAAACTAAATCCCAAGACCAAGTATCCGTTTATAATGAAGCCGGAAGGCCACGCCCGGGTGTTTGGTCCGGGAAGAGCGGATGGACCGTTCCCCGAACACTATGAACCGCTTGAGTGCCCGGTTCCAAAGAACCTCATGAGCAGCCAGCTGCATAATCCGACCATAAAACTCTTTAAAACCAGTGCGGATAAGTACGAGAAGACCTGTGATCCGCGATATCCGTACGTATGTACCACTTACAGGGTAACAGAACACTGGCAGACCGGTGTTTTGACAAGGTGGCAACCCTGGCTGCTGGAATGCCAGCCGCAGCTCTTCTGTGAAATGGACGAGGAGCTGGCAAAGCTGAAAGGTATCAAGAACGCTGATAAGGTAATAGTTGAATCGCCTCGTGGGAAGGTTGAAGCGGTCGCCATTGTTACCAAGCGATTGAAACCCCTGAAGGTTGAAGGAGCCATCGTTCATCAGGTAGGGCTTCCCTATCACTTCGGCTGGGTGTATCCCAAAGACGGCGGCGACAGTGCTAACCTGCTGAGTCCTTCCGTCGGCGATCCCAACACAAAGATACCCGAAACCAAGGCCTTCATGGTTAACGTGACAAAGAAGGGGGTGTAATAAATGGCTGGTAAAAGTTTTTTCATAGACACGACTCGTTGTACCGCTTGCCGGGGTTGCCAGATTGCATGCAAGAACTGGAACCAGAACAAGGCGAGCAAAACCAAAAACTGGGGCAGTTACCAGAATCCAAAAGATCTGGATGGCAATACCTTCAAATTGGTGAGATTCAGCGAAGCTGAAGTCAACGGAAAAATCCGCTGGTACTTCTTTCCTGATCAGTGCAGGCACTGCCTTGAACCGCCATGCAAAGACACGATAGAAGGCTACGTGGATGGTGCTGTTATTCACGATAAGGCTACCGGTGCCGTCTTTTACACGGAAAAAACGAAAAAGGCTCCTTACGAAGAAGTTAAAGATTCATGCCCTTACAACATCCCCCGAAAAGCGGCCAGCGGTCGGCTGGTGAAGTGCACCATGTGCCTCGATAGAGTGTCTGCGGGGTTGCTTCCCGCCTGCGTGAAAACCTGCCCCACAGGCGCGATGAACTTTGGTGACAGGGACAAAATGCTGGCTCTGGCGAAAAAACGCCTTGCCGAGCTGAAAAAGAAGTATCCTAAGGCGCAGTTGCTTGATGCCGACAGCGTCAGGACCATCTATCTAGTGATTGATGACCCGCAGAAATATCATAAATTTGCCGTCGCAAGCAGCGAGTCCGGGCTGATCGACCGCAAGCTTGCGATGAAAAAAATGCTCCGTCCTGCCAGAAACCTCTTGAAAGCAGGAATTACCGGGTAGATTGAAAGGGCCATCATTACCATAATTATCAAGAGGGAAGGGGACGACCTCCTTTCCTCTTCTTTTTGCCTTGAAATTTTTGATTCGTTGTTCTAGCGTTTCGGGGTAAATGCATACCACCGGATCCGGGGAGTTTTTTAAAGCCGGGTAAAGGTTCTGGAGAAGGAATGACAAAAATGAAAAACATTGACGAGGAGTTCAAGCGACTGGAGGCAAATGTCAACAGAATCAGGGTCACGAGGCACGTTTATGGAGAAATGCTCGATTTTTTCGAAGGCATGATCCGGTTTGCACTGGAACAAAAACGCAGGGTGAAGGTGGAAATTCCGGTAATCCCAGCCGATGTTGTTTTGACCAAGATCAGTGAAGGATTTCCGCTTATAAACAGGGAAGATTTCCCGGTAGACACCAACGCGGCGGGAAAATTTTTGCAACACGTCGGGGAAATTATTCCTGAAAACAACGAAGAACTCGGAGAAACCAGCGTGAATCTCGTGAAATTCCTGGAAAGCTCTGACCCGGAAGACGAGTTCTGGAAGTACCTCCTGGTCGGGGACGAAGAGAGTCTGAAAACAGTAGCAAGCAAGCTGGATTCACCTCTTCATCAAATTATATTCCTTGGAGTTTTTGCCATAAAGCCTTCGGTCTGGTTTGTAAGATCAGAGCTTGAAAAGTTACTTTCCCCGGGCTTCCAGTGGAGGAAAAACTACTGTCCGGTGTGCGGCTCGCTTCCCTCTTTGTTGCTGTTGAAGGGGAAGGAAGGCAGGAAATATGGTTCCTGTTCGTGGTGTGATCATCAGTGGTTGATGAACCGGATAGAATGCCCGTATTGTCTCAACCAGCTGCAGGAGTCACTTGGATACATTGCCATCGAAGATGATGAAGTTTATCGGGTGGAATACTGCGATGCGTGCAAATACTACTTCAAGTTGATTGACTGCAGGCCGCTTGAAGTGGAACCTGCCCTGCCCCTGGAAGAACTTACCACCCTTCACCTTGACATGATTGCCCGGAACAGGGGATACAAAATGCCTCCGGCGCTGTCTCCCGTCGTGTATGGGAAGGATCCCGGCTAGTGAAAAGATATTGTATCGTAGGCACGCGCAACTCAAGGGGGGATAAAATGGATGTTAAAACGGCCTTAATCAATGTGCTGCTGGGAATGGTCCTTGGTACGATAGGACAGGGTATCAGGGTTATTGTTGGCCTGAAAAAAGCTCATGATTTGAAAAAAGGCGAGGATTTTAAGGTTAACATGGAAGTGTCAAGGATGCTGATCAGTCTTTTGATCGGTGCAGTGGCGGGGGGACTTGCAGCGGTAAGCCTTTTTGAGACCGACGAGGTAACCAGGCAACAGATGCTTTCCATCGTGGCGATTGGCTATTCGGGTGCTGATTTTATCGAGGGGTTCATGAGGCGCAAATTGAGTGCTTAGGTTCGTTGCTGGCTGGCACAGTCCAATCCTTGTGTATCAGAATAAAAACTTCGGCACGCTAAAGCGTTGCATGATTCTATAGGTATTTTGCTGTAGACAGCTTTCGGGCCCGTCTCAGAATTCCGGGGGGAATTTTACCCTCTGGCACGTTCGCTTTGCGTATCTGGCAAGGCTGTAAGCTTCCGCGTACTGATTGGCTACCACTTCCCAGGAAACTACCTTTTCCAGGTACTTCTTAAGGTTTTCCCCGAGACGGAATCTCAGTTCTTCGTCGCATGCAAGCTGGATTACCCTGCGCCTCAACATTTCCCTGTTGGTAAATAAAAGCCCGCCCTCGCTTTCAAGAGTTTGGGCGGTGAGACCTTCCAAGGGAGCGGTAGTAATAAAGGGCTTGTTAAGGGCAATAATTCTCGCCAGGGTGCCCGATTGGGTCTCATCTACCGTGGGTACAACAACAAAATCACAGACAGCCATAACCTTGTAGTACAATTCCCCCCTGGGAACAAATTCGTAGTAGTGCGCAAGCCCTTTATGCTCCAGTATTTCCAGCTCATGCAGGTACTTCTTGTAGTCCTTCAGGTGGGCAGGATCCCGCATGGTTCCTGCTGCAAGAAGGTCCCAGTCTTCGCCTGTTTCGTGCTTTATCGTGGCGGCGATTTCCTCCCACATGCTGGTTAATATGTCCCAGCGCTTGTTGGATTGTATCCAGCCCACCAGCCCTACGAGGTGTCTTCCGAAGTTTGGAATCTGGTCGAGTCCCAGTTCTTTTCTGAGCCTCGGGATATCTTCGGGAGACCATCGCCTGTCGGGTCTGGCCCCGTGTGGAACAATCATTATGTTCGTGGGCATCTGCCAGTTGAAATTGTTGAAGGTCCATTCGAGTCGCCATTTTTGGTAATGGCACTTGAAAAAGACCACGTCTGACCTTTCACACAGCTCGTATATGAAGTTTGCCTCCCATTCCTTGAGTCTTCCGTGTACCGTATGGGGCTCAACCACTATGGGCCACTCGCATATGGCATCAAGAAGGGTAAGGAATCCCTCGTTGTGGTCTCCCTGCCCCCTCTCGTCCACGTACTCGTAAAGTCCATACTCGTGCTCGATATGAACGGCGTATGGTTTGAGCTTGGAAACAAGTCTGGCAACCTCTTTCCACCAGTCCCTTCGCCTTATGTCGATAACCGGGTATACCCCTTCTCCTTCTCCGTCATGGTGACTTATCACAAGGACATCCCGTTCCGGGAATCTCTTCTTTATAAATTCCCTGGCTTCTTCACAGAAAGTGGCAATCCCGCATAACCTCGGCGGATAACTTGATATCATTACTATGGGTCCCTTTCTCCTCATTGGCCGACTCCTTTCAACTGGCGACACTTAATGATTCGGCGATATCATGTTCGAGTCCTGAACAGATGCGCTCGAGGCCTGTGCACATTGTTTATGTTCTCTAGATATAAACTGAATTCCTGGGAAGATAGAAGACGTAAGCTTCCTTGATAATTTCGTATTGTCTCCGGGTTTCTATTTTAATAGTTTTGTAAAGATCCTTCAATGTCTCGCATCCGTTAACCCGGCTGAGGAATAAGGTGGGACCGTAAAGATTGGGATGCAGTGGTAAAAGAAAATTATCGACGTCACCCTGCCATGTGACCCGCAGGGAGTCTTTTAGGGAAAGTATCTTTTTGTACACGCTTCTGAGGAGATCGGTTCTAAGAATTGGTGCAGTGCCATTCATGACGCACTCCATGAGACCTGCCAGCAGGTATACCTCCATGGCCCTCGTGTCGTCGTTGCGGTAGCTGAAGATTCCCCGAAGAGTATAAAAGTATCCCCCCGTCAGGCTAAAATGACTGGGCACGAAGGATATGTGTATGTGGCCCTCACGTATCGATTTCGCCCTGTGCCTTTCGTATTTTTCAGCTTCCGCCTTGATGCACTGTATGGGCTTTCCCGCCTCCCAGTCCGCCCACCTGAAATCAAAGGTTGATGAAACTATCCGATTGTCAGGAAGGGCTCTATTTCCGCGAATATCAATGACCTCTGCCATATAATTTCCTTTGCGTATAGAAAAGGTCAGCTGGGCTTTCGGTTTGAATCAGCATTCACGTGGCAGCTTGCTAATACGGGAAAATAATGGTAAAAATGGCAAATGACATCTCACTTACTATATCTTAATCCTGTTTTGGATTCAAAGTATTTATCGGTACGGGCGCCGGGAAAAGGAAGTGGGTTTAGGATTTGAACATGGAAGAAATTGTTTTCGGTGGAGTACGAGAAGAATGCCTGAGTTGCCTTTCCAGGTTGATAGACAAGACGGTTCGACTCGCGGCAGCATCGCCGGAGGTGGAAGAGCGGGCTCGTAAGGAAGCATTTAAGATCCTGGAGGAACAATTTAAACCGGGGGCCATTCCGGCTTTCATTGCCACGTCTTTTCAGGAGAGGATAAAAGATATAACGGGAAACCACGACCCCTTCCTGGAATTGAAGCGCAAAGAGATGAAAATCGCTCGTACCCTGGCTGAATACTTGAGGCCCATGTATGGAGATGATATGCGAGAACTTTTCGCTTTTTCAGCCCTTGGAAACGCTCTTGATTTTTTCAGGGATCCCGAGGAACTCAGAAAAGACGGGGAAAAAGGTGTTGGCTTTTGCATAAACGACATTATGGAAGCTGAAAGCATTGTAAATGATTCCGGAGGGATAGTTTTACTCCTTGCAGACAATGCGGGGGAAATTTACTTTGACTTCCCGCTCCTTCAGTATCTTCAAAAAAAAGGTTGCGACGCCAGATACGTGGTGAAAGAGGGGCCAATACAAAATGATTTAACCCTGGATGATGTCAGGTGGGCCGGGTATGACAAAACCGAAATTCCTGTTATATCCCATGGGGCAAGCGTGGTGGGACTGGACCTGGAAAAGGTTAATAGTGATTTCAGAACACTTTTCAACAGTGCAGCACTGGTTATTGGAAAGGGGATGGGGCATTTTGAAACCATGAGTCATATTGAAGCAAATGCCAGGTTACTTTTCTTGCTTAAGGCCAAGTGTGGCCCTGTTGCCATGTCGCTTGGTGTTGACAAGGACTGTTTTGCTGCGTTGCTAAAATGAAAGGGGAAATATGGAAGTTGGGACTTTGAAGAAAAAAGTTTTGAAAGAGGTAAACAGGATTCCAAAACAATTTAGAAGTGACCGGGTTACAAAAGATGTCATTAAGGCTGTTTTGTACCAGTCCATTAAGGATGAAGGATTGATCCCCGTGCCGAGCTACCAGCACCCGAAGTTCAGGGACAGCTTCATTGACTTGATTGCCGTGGATGAGAAGCTGTCCGTCGTATATTCTTTTGCCATCGATTCTGTGGTGACGCTGCAGGGAGTAAAAGGGCTAAGTTTTTTTGAAGATTCGAAGAAGTTTTTTGTAACCTATTCGAGGCTGGAGAAGAAGGTTAATGAAAGCAAGTTTTTCCTGAGCGGTGACATCAGCCATGTAAATATTTTTTAAAGCCCTGATATTTAATAATATTTAATGTAAACACTAACCAATAGCTTAAGAAAGTTTACACGAATTGTCATTTTTCCGTTGCACTACTTCACTTTTTCTGGTACAAGGTAGTTAACTTGCTGGTGGCACTTCCGGCTACCTGAGGAAAGGGGGTGAAAGATACATAAAACGGAGGGAGTCTGGTTCCCGATCCCGCATTGAAATTTTGGGAGGGACTGTGGAATGCGCGGGAGGAGTTGATAATCTGCTCCCGAATTAACTGAAGTTTGAATCTCACCTTGCAATTCTCTATCCTGCTGTATTGATCCATAACTGGTTTACACATTCTCAAATAGGATGCTGTTAGCGCGTATTCGAACTGTACACGCCAACGCGGAATAGTATACGGAATCGGCACAGTGAGTGTTGCTGCTGTACCGGGTGCTACTTCTATACTCCCGAGATTTCGGACTATTTTATCTCCGGGAACCCGTAATTTTCCTTTAATTATTCTTAAATCCAGAAGGAGGTAATTTCTATGTCAGCTCAAACAGTAGACAAAGTGCCAGCAAAAGCATGGAGGGTCGTTTTTGCGGGTACCACGATTAACCTGTGTCTTGGTTGTTTGTATGCGTGGAGTGTGTGGTTGAAGTATCTCACCGATGATGCATACATGAAAGCTCACGGCTGGGCTCATGCCCTTACAGCTGAGCAAGCAGCCAATCCGAAGTCCCTGTGTATCTTGATTTTCGCCCTGTTGATGATTCCGGGAGGGAAGATCCAGGATAAATACGGTCCCAAGGTGGCTGCAGCAATTGGTGCCATTGCTATGGGTATTGGTATGATCATAGCGGGGACGGCTCATAGTTATGAAGGTATCCTGTGGGGATTTGGTGTTGGCGGCGGTATCGCCATGGGTATTGCCTATGCCGCTCCGACGCCGGCCGCCCTGAAATGGTTCGGGCCGCACATGCGAGGGCTGATTGCGGGTTTGGTGGTAAGTGGATACGGTGGCGCCGCTTTTTACGTGGCCCCATTGATCCGGTGGTTGATTACCAGTTACAGCCTTTCGACTTCCTTTGTTGTTCTCGGGATAGCTTATTTTATCATCATTTTTATCGCGGGCATGATGCTTGCCTGGCCAGAACCCGGCTATGTTCCCCCTGGTCCTCCGGCTGAAAAGGTCAAAGAAACAGAAGACAGACCGAAGATGACCACCGTGGACTGGACCGCGGGAGAAATGGTTAAAACATGGCAATTTTACGCGCTGGTAGCATTATTTTGTCTGAACACCCAGGCCGGCCTGCTGATTATCGGCCACATAGCAAAAATTATTAAACCGATGCTGGAGAAGGGATTTATCCTTGTGTCCTTCGGTGGCCTGATGAATGCCTGCGGGCGAATCGGAACAGGGAAGTACTCGGATATTATTGGGCGTGACCGGGCATACATGTTGAATGCAGCTGCAGCTGCAGCTGCCATGTTCGCTCTGCCGGCGATTATCGCAGCCAAGAACCTGTTCCTTGCGTTCCTGGCGTGTGGAATCGCATACTGGGTGTATGGAGGAGGACTTTCCTTGTTACCGTCTTATACCGCGGACTTTTTCGGCATGAAAAATTTTGGCTTCAACTACGGTCTTGTCTTTATCGGTTGGGGACTGGGTGCATTCATGCCAAAACTGGCCGGACATATTAAAGATGTGACCGGCAGTTACAACGAAGCTTTCTACATTGCGGGAGGCTTGCTCATTGTGGCAATCTTTCTTGCCATGGTTACAAAACGGCCAAAGTACCAGAAGGCCTAGCGAAGTGATCGGCGGGGAGGAATTTCCTCCCCGCTTTCGTTGATACCGATACTAGTCTTCCATCAGTTCACTGAAGGTTTTCCTCAGCCATTCTTCATACCAGCTCATTACGAATCCCCTCCCCACTACGGGTATAAGGATGAGTGCGAGGAGGTAGATGTCCGGGACTTTGAAATAGTCCATCACGACAAGGATGCTCACGATAGCCAATGCGAGGCTCAAGTGAGTTAGCAAGCCTGCCAGCTGGGTCAGTTTACTGTCCATGAATTTCTTTAGCTCATGTCGCCTGAAGGTTACCTGTCCGCTCTTGACATTTTTCCACATTGTAGGCTCTTCCTCTTTATCCTGGTTGCGTCGTTTTGCCAGCCTTCCGAGAACATTTTATTGGTTCAAGCTAACCGTCGACTTATGAGACGGAGAATATATACTTATCGATTAGGTTTACAATAACCTGTACATTGTTTGATAGAACCGGCAGGTATCCCAGCCTCAATAATATGGCGATTATTATCAGGACGATAGAACCCAACCTTGCATAGCTGATAAAGGCTTCCAGAATTTTTTCCGGTAGCATGGCAGCAAGTACATAGGCACCACCAAGAGGTGGTATGGGTAAAAGGTTAAAGGTGAACGTTGTCGCGCATACGAACATGACCACCGTAAAAACCCTTGAGCTTCCCAGTATGTCACTGACCGTGGAAACGGTTACGGCTATGAAAAGGTTGGTAAGAATTAACACGGCTCCCGTCACAAGGGTTGCCAGCCTGATATTATTGAGTTGCTCCTTTTC
>JALXAI010000409.1 GCA_026992215.1 Desulfobacterales bacterium
ATGCATGATGGCAATACCACGCAAGATTCTTGAACATCCGTGTGGCAGCACCCGAGGCGGGAACGAATTTCATCAGCCTTCCTTTACCTGCGGCATCCTCGTAAATCCGCAGCAATTCTGCTTCCCGGTCCCTGTTAATGCGTACGATACCATCTCCCACGGTGCATGGCCTGAGAAGCCGAACGTAAGGGGTACCCTTTCGAAAGATCTCCAGTTGTTCCCGAAGATCTTTTCCCGAAATCCCTCTGGAGGCTGCAAATTCAATATCTTCCTGGGTAAACGGGGAATTCTTCATATTTTACATCGATCGCATCACTTTTATTATTGATGATGGGCACTCACCTAAACAGTTTTTAAGCAAAGTCCGTACCAGGGTCACTTGATTATTTCGTCGAGCGTTCCTTCTATGATTTTTCTTATTTCTTCGAGGCGCTCAGGAGTATCAGCTTCGTAGCGGAGCACGAGGACCGGTTGAGTGTTGGACGCTCTTACAAGCCCCCAACCGTCGTCAAAGACTATCCGTGCCCCATCCACCTCAATTACCCGGTAATTTCTTTCCTTGAATATTTTCTTAGCTTTTTCCACAACTTCAAACTTTATCTCGTCGGGGCAATCTATTCTTATTTCGGGGGTGGAATAAGTTTTCGGTACGCCTTCGAGGAGTTCCTTGATAGTCTTTCCCGTGTTTGAAAGGATCTCCAGCAATCTGCAGGAAGCATAAATAGCGTCATCGTAGCCAAAGTATCGGTCTTTGAAAAACATGTGGCCACTCATTTCTCCTGCCAGCTCCGCGTTTACCTCTTTCATTTTTGCCTTTATAAGGGAGTGACCCGTTTTCCACATGATAGCCTTTCCACCGTGTTTTTCGATGTCTTCGTAAAGGGTCTTGGAGCATTTTACCTCGGAGATAAAGGTTGCCCCGGGCTTTCTGGACAGGATTTCCCTGGCAAAGATGATCATGAGCTTGTCGCCGTAAACAACGTCTCCGTCGTTGTCCACCACCCCGATTCGATCGCAATCTCCGTCATAGGCAATTCCCACGTCGAGCTTTTCCCGCTTCACTAGTTCAATCAGATCTTTCAGGTTATCCAGTACGGTGGGATCAGGCTCATGATTCGGGAAATCTCCATTCATGTCGCAATAAATGTCATGGACCTCGCATCCCAGGTCCTTCAACAGGGGAACTGCAACCGGTCCCCCCACGGCATTTCCTGCATCAAGACCAACCCGGAGCTTCCTGGTTATCTTTATGTTATTCTTAATAAAGTCCATGTATGGAGTGATAATGTCGTAGTCTTCAACCGTGCCCTCGCCCTCGATAAACTCTCCTTTTTCCATCAAGATCCTCAGCTTCTGGATTTCCTGACCTGAAATGGTGTCGTAGCCGTTGCAGATCTTGAAACCGTTGTACTCGGGGGGGTTGTGACTTGCCGTTATCATCATTCCGCCTTCCCTGTCCAGGTGCCTGAGAGAAAAGTAAAACACCGGGGTAGGACATATCCCCAGGTCTACGATGTCAAGTCCCGTGGACAGCATTCCTTCCACGAGACTGTCCCTGAAGGGCTTGGAACTGTGCCTGCAATCCCTTCCGACGACCACCCTGCTTTTGCCCTGTTGCTTCATGTAGGTTCCGAAGGTTTGTCCCAGCACTTTTACATCTTCTTCCGTGATCTGTTCACCCACTATTCCACGTATATCGTATTCTCTGAATACTTTCGGATCCACGCGCAACTCCTTTCTGCCTTAGCTAGGCCAGGTATTTTACAAGCTTTAAAATATTTCGGTTTTTTCCCCGTGTATATTCAATCTCGTCCATGAGCTCTCTAATTATGTAAAGCCCGTACCCACTTTCCTTCGGCATGGAAAAATCCGGCTCCCCAATCTTCTCCCAGTCGAAACCCTCACCGCTGTCTATGATCAGGATCTCCAGGCGATCTTCCCATATATCAAATTCTACCTCCACTGTTTTGGCACCGTTTTCCCTGCAACCGTATTTCATTGCGTTTGTCACGGCTTCGCTCACTGTCAATTCCACAGACCAGAGAATTTTTTCGTCAATCTTGTTGTTGGAAAGAATGGAACAGACTTCTTTCGCGATATTCCTGGGAAGAGAAAGAAACTCAAATCTCCCCGGGATCTTTAAATTAATTTTAAGCGGACTCTTTTGCATTTGACACTGTTCTATGATTCAACCTGTTCGTCACGAAAAACAACTTTCAGTGCATCGGGGATCAGGTTCACGAAATGAAAGTTCATGTCCTCTTTCAAAGGCTTTGATACTTCAACCAGGTCCTTTTCATTTAATGCCGGCAAAATGACATTCGTGATCCCTGATCTCTTGGCTGCAAGGACTTTCTCTTTTATACCGCCCACGGGCAAGACTTCACCCCTCAGCGTTATTTCGCCTGTCATTGCCACATCCTTTCGGGTCTCCTTCTCCCTGAACAGTGATATAAGCGCCATTACCATGGCTATACCCGCGGAAGGGCCGTCCTTGGGAATGGCTCCCGCAGGCACATGGATATGGACATCCGTTTTACCGAAAACGTCATCGTCAATACCAAGGAACCTGGCCTGGGATCGTACGTAAGAAAGTGATGCCGTGGCTGACTCCTTCATAACATCTCCCAGCTGTCCCGTCAGGATCAATTGACCCTTTCCTTTCATTTTCGTAGCTTCTATAAATATAATGTCACCTCCCACCGGTGTCCATGCAAGGCCGGTGGCAAGTCCGGGACCCCAAACCCGGGCTGCCATCTCGGGGATGTATTTTATGGGGCCAAGAATGGCTTCAAGGTCGGCGGAATCGACCACAACCTGTCCCTTTTTACCGCTAACCACGTCTCTGGCAACAGACCTGCAGATGGCAGCGATTTGCCTTTCCAGGTTCCGCACCCCGGCTTCCTTTGTGTAAAGCCTTATTATGTCATTTATGGCACTGTCCGTTATCTGTAATATCTCCGGGGATAGTCCATGGTTTTCAAGCTGCTCTGGAATGAGGTATTTTTTGGCTATTTGCAGCTTTTCCTCGGGAGTATACCCGGGGAGTTCCAGAACTTCCATCCTGTCTTGAAGGGCCGGGGGGATAGGTTCCAGAAGGTTTGCCGTTGCAATAAACATTACCCTGGAAAGATCGAAAGGGACCTCTATGTAATGATCGGAAAAATTGTGGTTTTGTTCGGGGTCAAGGATCTCCAGGAGCGCCGAAGACGGGTCTCCGCGAAAATCATACCCGAGCTTGTCAACTTCATCGAGCATAAAAACCGGGTTATTGGAACCTGCACGCCTGAGCCCCTGGATAATGCGGCCAGGCAGTGCCCCGACATAGGTTCTCCTGTGTCCTCGTAATTCGGCCTCGTCTCGCACTCCCCCCAGAGAAATTCTTATGAATTTCCTCCCGAGACTCTCGGCGATCGATTGTCCGAGAGATGTTTTACCGACACCGGGAGGCCCCACGAAACACAGGATCGGCCCTTTCATATCCTTCTTTAACTTCAAAACGGCCAGGTATTCCAGGATCCGCTTCTTGACTTTTTCCAGGTCGAAATGTTCCTTGTCAAGTATTGCCGCCGCTTCGTCTATATCGAGTCGGTCTTCCGTTGAAATCTCCCACGGAAGCTCAAGAAGCCATTCCAGGTAAGTCCTGGAAACGGTATACTCGGCAG
This sequence comes from Desulfobacterales bacterium, assembly GCA_026992215.1. Taxonomy (GTDB): domain Bacteria; phylum Desulfobacterota; class Syntrophobacteria; order B119-G9; family B119-G9; genus B119-G9. The sequence continues at coordinate 3,666 of JALXAI010000409.1, forward strand.
CTCCCGGAGGCATTTTCGATAACCTGTCAAGCTCCCGTTCCGCAGCCTTTCGCGCCTCTTCAGGCATCTTTGTTTTTTCGAGCCTCTCGCGCAATTCCTGTACTTCAACGCTTCTTTCATCCTCAATGCCAAGTTCTTTCTGGATGGCTTTAAGTTGCTGACGAAGGAAAAATTCCCTTTGATTTTTGTCCAGATCAGCTTTGACTTTTTCCTGTATCTGCTTGCTCAGTTCCAGGGTCTCCAGCTGCTGCGCAAGGAGCTTGGTTATTCGTTGAAGAAGCTCCTTGAAATCGTCTTCTTCCAGGATCTGCTGGCGCTGTTCCGTGGAGATGTTTAGGTTCGATGCAATCAAGTAGACCAGCTGTGCGGGAGTTTCAGCATTAAGAGTGAGCATCACAACTTCGGGCGGCATCCCGGCAAGCTGAGCCATTTTCTCAAACTGTTGCCTGATATTGAGAAGCAGCGCTTCTATCTCCTTGTCCCCATCGTAGCGCGACATATCAGGCGGTTCAATAACCTCTGCCTTCGCTGTCCAGTAGCTATCTTCTTCTGTTTTTTCAAAATCGCTTAACTTTACCTTTTTGATTGCCCTCACTATTATCTGGTAACTTCCGTCGGGAAGCTTCATCATCTTTAATATGAGAGCCGCTGTACCGACGTGGTAGATGTCGTCAGGACC
>JALXAI010000410.1 GCA_026992215.1 Desulfobacterales bacterium
ACTATTGCCCAGTCCGACCTGGTCTTGATCGCCTTCATTTTCGTGTTCTGCATGTCGGAGAAAAGATTCCTTGCCGCCCTTTTCAACCTGTACCCGGGCAGCCAATCTTTAAAATTCGGGTACGCAAAAGCCGCAACGATAGCCAGAATCCCTATTACCGTTAGTATCTCTATCAGCGTTACGCCCCGCTCGTTTCCGAGAACTTCCGAATATACTTTTACTTTTTCCAAAACCCTATGCCCCTTTCCCCTGCTGAACATGCCAAGTATCCTTTCTTTGATACAACATTTATGCCAATAACACTCACCATTATTTTAATTAACGAAAAAACCCCCGTATACCACAGGCTTACGCCCACTGTTAAATACTGTTTGTCGATATTCTCTGAATCAATACTATTAAAAATTTTTATGTGGCGCAAAAGTTTTTGGATTTAACGTAAGGCGGTACGAGGCTGTATAATAGAGCAAAAAGTTACGAGTAATCCTTTCCAAGCAAGTGCTGGTTTCCCAGGTGCACATTTTTCAGGCCGGCATTTTCTGCCGCTTTTTTACATTCGTATGCGTGGGATTTCGACGTGGTTGGAAGGTCATCCAGGTAAAAATGAGGATAAAAGGCCAGTAAACTGTAAGGAATGTCACGATTTATTGACGCAATAAAGCGAGCTATGTTGCTTACTTCTTCAACATCGACGTAGCCCGGTACAAGCAGGGTACTTGCCACGAGAAGGGGCGGGATTGGCCTAGCGGGAATCAATTGTCCCAGCCTTTCGAAGTTTTCCAGGGTCTGCCTGTTGGATACTCCGCACAACGCCACATGCAGGTTTTCGTTCCATGCTTTCAGATCGAATTTTATGCATCCCCCGGACTCCAGGGAAAGTTCTGCCATCTTGCTGAGATACTTCCATGCCACAGCACCGTTGGTCTCCCAGCAGATACGAAAAGGCCGGTTCCCTGACTTTTGCAATGCAATCTTTGATGCCTTTATGGCATGCAAAACCTGGGGCGAAGGATCGCCTCCGAAATAGCAAATACACGATGTGTTGCCGTCAGCGGCTTCAGCAAGCTCCTTTGCACTCACTATCTTTGTTGAAAACGTATATTCTTTAAAGTGATAGTTCTGGCAATAAAGGCAGTTGAATGAACATGAATGGTAAAATACCGCGAGGTTTTTATGCCCGAATTCAGGGTCGGGAACCCTGGCAAATTCCGGATAACCGGCACCGGTGCCAGCGGGACATACGAAACTCGCAACGCAATTCGTGGGTAGCGGATCATGATAGTAATAAAGGTTTCCCTCGTGAGGCCTCCCACCTGTTATCTTGCCATCCGTTGCTCTTCTTGTTCCGCAGTATCCGGTTTCACCATCCGGAATCCGGCACATGTTCTGGCACTGATCGCAAAGGGCTCCGCCGGAACTGCGCGGCGGAACCTCCGGGAGTCCAAATGCCCTTCTGCTTTCTCGATGCACGGCTTCTATCTTCGGCCACACATCTTCGAAATGCTTCCTGATACAATCTGCACAAAATCCAAGCGTGCCGGATATTGTGATCGACCTTTTATTGCAGAACCCGCAACGTCCCATCGATCCATTCCGAAAGCACGGTTTGCGATAAAAGACAAAATCTATTAAATACCGTCAGGCATCCGAATATGGCAAATCAAGTTTTTCCTGAATAGTCCCGGCGAGACGATCCCTGTTCTCCGGTGTGACCGTGATCAGTTCAACGTCGTTTCGATTCTTAATTTTCTCGATAAACGCGTTTCCCTTAAGGGCAATTGTTCCCAACACATACGGATGAGTGTCAAGTATCTCTATGACTTTCTTTTTAAACAGGATCGAAAAACATTCCATTTTACCGATTTCGTCTATGACCACAAGATCGGTGGCGGATTCCGGAATCATGGACGGTACCGCCATATTTTCGAGATCTCCCATGGAAACCCCGTACTTTCCCACCCTGCAACTACTTTTAAGTTTTTCATGAGCCAGGATTCCTTTCCTGCCATCCAGCGTGATTATTGAAAAGCCTGTTCTTTTTCCCTTTTCCCTTATCTCTTCGGTAATAAAGCCGGTGGCCGGTCTCCTGATAGAAGCCACGACCTTTCTGACAAGGGTTGATTTCCCTGAACCCGGTAAACCGGTTAATAATATTCTCGTTTTCATGCAGCACTGCTCCTGCAAGATGTTTCTTTCCGATAGATATGAGGATGAAACTCGGTTCTCACAAGTCCTGTATCCGGTTTCGGGATATTTTCGTGAGCCCCCTTGATCAGGATGCCACCCGGTTTCAGTGCCTTTAAAATTTTCTCAAGTGCAGGGAGCTTCACCGCCTCGTTGTAGTAAGTCAACAGGTTGTTCCGCAGAAAGATCAGGTCAAAATCGCTCCCGGGCGGATCATCCAGAAGATCGTGAACCAGCCAGTCTATGCTCCTTTTCAGGTCATCTTTAACTTTCCACCAATCTCTGTTTTCGCAGGGGCAGAAATACGTTTTTAAAATTGTATCGGGTACTTCTTTCAGGCTGCTTATACCGTAAATCCCCGCTTTCGCTCGCACAATATAAAGTTGAGACATGTCCGTTGCCAGTAATTTCAATCGCGGTAGAGAAGGTCTTTTCTTTTTCACCTGTTCCCAGATAATTTTGAAACTGTAGGCTTCTTCCCCGCACGCGCATCCGGCGGACCACACGTTAACCACGTTTTTCCCTTGCATTATATCAGGTAGCACCGTATTTTCCAGGACCTCCCACAGCCTTACGTCCCTGAAAAAGCGACTTATTGACACGGTCAGCAGGGTTTCGCATTCTTTTCTTATCTCCGGATCCTCTTCCAGCAACTTCAAATACGCGGCAAAACTACTCACTCCCAGCCTTCTCATGTGACGAACAACCCGCTTTTGCACCCCTTTTCTCACCTTTCTATAGCCCCGCCGGGAAAGATTAAAAAAATCGAGTAGTTTCCCAAACTGATCATCCGTCATGGCAGATCGTTCCTTCTTGCGCCCTCTATTTTCATCCTTGACATTGTAACCGATCATTTGTTAGCAGTAAGTATATCTTTTGGAACAGTTATTACCAGTCTGTGCATGGGTCTTCAACAACTGAGGTTATCCACGATGGGTTCGTTTTTCCTCACTAACTTTTTCTCACCGCAATGGAAAGGCATATGAACACTTTAAAACAATCATCAGATGATAAACCGGTCTTAGTTGTAGGTGGCGGTATTTCCGGGCTTCAATCTGCGATAAGCCTGGCCAAAATCGGCGCAAAAGTGATTGTGGCGGAAAAGTCGCCGGCTCTTGGTGGCGCGCTTCCGCTCCTTTTCAGAACGTATCCCGAATGTGCCTGCTGCCGCATATACCAGAAAATGCTGGAAGTTCAATTCAACCCCGGTATTGAAGTAATGACTCTGGCAGAGGTGACGGACGTTAAGAAGAAGAAAAGCGGATTTACTGTCACAATACTGAGAAGACCGAGGTACGTGAACACGGCAAAATGCATAGCATGTGGCAAGTGTACCGAGGTTTGCCCCGAGGCGGTCACGGTTGACGGAGGGTTTGAATGGGGAGAGAGAAAAGCGGCCTATCTGCCGTATTCCCAGGCAGTTCCTTTTTCCTATGTTGTTGACGCTGAAAACTGCCTCTACAAAAAGGGCGAATCCTGCAGAAAATGTGAAGAAATTTGCCCCACCGGGGCCATAGACCTGGAGATGGCGGAGAGCGAGAAAAAAGTTGAGGTAAGCGACATAGTGATAGCGTCCGGTTTTGAGCTGCCTGACGTCTCTATCCTCAACAAGTACGGCTACCAGTTGCCCAACGTTCTCACTTCCGTTGAATTTGAACGGTTACTCAACATAAACGGCCCCACCGGAGGCAAGGTTATCTGCCCCGGAGGCGGGAAACCTCCCGAGAAGATAGCGTGGATTCAATGTGTCGGGTCCAGGGACACTAGGCATCCCGATACTTCCCACTGTTCCTCGGTCTGTTGCATGTTTGCCATCAAGGAAGCCATAAACGCAAAAGAGGTTCTCGGAGAAAACGTTCAGACCGACATATATTTCATGGATGTTCGTGCCTTCGGGAAGCATTTTGAGGAGTACGCTAAAGGGGCGCAAGAGCGAAACGTGGCCTTCAGGTACACAAGGATTCACGATGTACTCCCAAGCGCCGGGTCAAACAGGGTGGAGATTTGTTACCATGACCACGAAAATGACCTCGTGAAAAAGGACGAGTACGATCTCGTCATTTTATCCACTGGCTTGAAAGTATCCGCTTCCACAAGAATGCTGCTGGAAAAACTTGACGTTGAGCTGGATATTTCATCTTTTGCGAAAAC
>JALXAI010000411.1 GCA_026992215.1 Desulfobacterales bacterium
CTGCTATCACCCTCGTTATATCACCACCGGAATCGGCGTCCTTATCCGGCTTCCAGGCACTCCCGTCATACTTGAGTACCTGCCCCTTCGAAGGGGCCGCAGGAGAAATGGGCCGACCACCAAGCCCTGCAACTATCGGTGCCGGATAATGACCGTAAAGATCGCCGGTGGCTTTATCACCAACATGCATAAAATCCTTGGAACCGTAACCGTTAAGAGCATCTGAATCGGCGCATTTCATTGAAAATGCAACCGAAGTTAATTGTTGCCGGGGTGACAGGGGTTCATATTCAGACGTACCGGCGTTATATACCGAGACTTGAAAATAGAGATCATCGCTGTCAAATATATCCGCCGGAATGGGGTGGATCGAACCAAGCGCCACGTTATAGATTCCCTCTGTAACTACCACGGACGATTGATTCTCCGACCAGAGAAGATTCCCTCCACTTGCTGAATCAAAAATCGAAAATATCATATCGTACGTTCCGTCCAGGGCAACTCCCCTTGGGTCCGTAAGTTTACCCTGGTAACTGATGATGCCTGGAACTCCCCAGGCAGTCATGACGCTCAGAATGATGCACAGAGAAGTTAGGATTATAAGTTTTATTCTTTTTTTCATCTGTAACCTCCCCGGTAGTAATGGTTAATGGTTTTACTGCAAAAAAAACCGATACCTTTTCCTTCAAAAGTCATTCCCGGCAGCGTTATACGAGCCAAAGCTACAACTTCCACAGGTACACAACTTATTTGTTCCTCATTTCTTCCCAACTTCGCGGGTTTCTCAAACACCTGAAAAAACTTTATTCAGAATTAGCATGCCAGGCCAGGTCCAGCCCGTCCACGTCACCGTCATGATCTGAATCGCAGTAGGGCCCGTATTCCTGTTCCGCGGCCGTATGCCCGAAGGCAAGAGCAAAGTCCTCGAGATCATCGCACCCTCCGGAGATTGCAACCGTATACCAGAACCCGGGATACAGTTGATAATCGGAGGAGTAGGGCGGATCCGGCGGATCCATCAGTGGAGACGATTGTCCCAGGGTTCCTGTAGCGCTAAAATTTGCTGAACCCATCGCTGCACCACCACCGGGGAAGACATACGTTGGAATGGCATAATTATCACCGGCACTTCCGGTTGTCCCGCCCACACCTCGCAGAAAAACAATATGCAACAGGATCAATAGAAGGACACAAAATAATCTTCGTCCTTTCCCCATGGTTCACCTCCTTTGTATGGTATTAACGAATAAACCCTCAAAAAGGCGTAAAAACAAAATAACAATCAAGAGGATTTCAGAATGAGGTCAGAACACTTGAGGAGCATGAATTTGCACACTACCAGCGACTCCCTTGTATCGGTCACGGTCAACTTTTTGAGTTACAACACTTCAAGCACCATCAACGCCTGTGATGATGTTACTTTCACAACCCAAAAATGATCACCCCGGAAAAGGCTACTGACAGTCTTAACAGAAGCAGTACACCTCCCGTTTGGAAAAAGTTCTTTTACCTGTCTGGCAACTTGAGCACCTCACCGGGAACAGCGGTGTGCCACAACAACGTGCGCATATCCAAAAACAGGCGTTACGGACATATTCACCCAAACGACTCACGAACTGTCACCCGGTAAACCAGGCATGGTGTGAAAAAGGAGAAAATAGATACCAGAAGCGCTTGGATATCGCGGCAAAAAAACAACTCGTGGGAACTACCGGCATGTTTTGGAATGGCCGTGGCAAGAATCCAATTCCCCAACAACCGCCATCTATTGACTCCCCCCATGATTATATTTCTTTTACCAGTAAACAGCAGGCATGTCAACCTGTCCCCGAAACAATGCAAACGAAATATCAAAGCTCAACCTTGTTCTGATGAAAAGAGTGCGAATTTTTCTCTAACGCTTAAGCATATAGACTTCCCGCTTTTTCATTTCGTCCGATGTTGCCCGGACAAAAGCAAATTGTTTTTTTACAGTGAGCAGAACTATTTTTTATGTTTGACTTAAGTATCGGAACTTTTTTAAAGTTACCTTATGCTGCTGCGGCAATTTATCGATTTACCAAAAGTTTATTATCATTACTTATTTCTTGGATACGACCGGTAAGATACCCACAGGAGCGGCATAAGCAATCAGGTGGAAGGACTGCAATGATGCCAAAAAAACTTATCAGGAAAGCTATCTTTCTCTTAACGTTAGTAATAATCGGCGCCTCGACCTGTGTTTATGCAGGCTCAGCCGTTGAATGGAAAATTTTGAATACGGTGCATCTCGAATCTGCTCCCCTCGACATGGCAGCATCTCCGGACGGAAAGCGCATTTTCGTCTTAACCAAGAGCGGCCAGGTCTTAATTTATTCCACGCGTGGAGCAATCATTGACAAAATTGACGTGGGGAAAAACTATGACCGTATCGAAACAAGCCCCAGAGGGGAACACCTTGTCCTCAGCAGCAGCAAGAACAGCACACTGGAGTTTATCTTCCTAGATTTTATCCGGCACATCGATACTACCGGTTCTCCATTCAAGGGGAACAAAGACGCCCCCGTGGTCATCACCGTGTTTGATGATTTTCAATGACCTTACTGCGCGAGGCTTGCACCTCTGCTCGAGCAGTTGCTCGAGAAATACCCTAACGAAATAAAAATTGTTTTCAAGAATTTTCCCCTGAGAACTCACCCGCTGGCCATGAAAGCCGCTGTCGCAAGCATCGCTGCCCAAGGCATGGGAAAATTCTGGCCCCTTCACGATCTCCTGTTCAAGAACTACAAGCAGCTGAGCGACCAAAAGATTCTCGAAATCGCTCTTAAAGTGGGCATCCGGAAAGATGAATTTGAAAAAAAACTGCAAGATCCCAAGGTAAAGCAGCGAGTTTGGAAGGACATTCGAGATGGCTGGAGAGCAGGAGTGAGAGGGACACCCACTGTTTTCATAAATGGGCATCACCTGCGAAACCTTTCCTTCGAAAGCTTCGTGGGAGCAATCCAGGGAGAACTAAAAAAGGTGGGGAAAAACAGATATAGGTCGGCGGATTAGAATACTTCCATAAAGACACGTAACATTTTTGCGTGCCTTATTTTCGATCTTAATCCCGGTAGTCCAATGCTGGAAGAGGGTGAAATGGTTGAGAAGGTTGAGGAGGTTGAGAAGGGAAGGTTGAGGAGGTTGAGGGAGTTGAAATGGTTGAGTGTTTTTTTTCATTCTACCCCTTTTCCCTTGTCCCCTGCAGCTTGAATTCCGGAAGGGGCGGGGATCCCGGGTTCCTGAAGCAGGGTGAAAAAACCAGGATGGAGAGCACAATGAAACGAAAACCATCGTTTACCACATATATTTCCACATAAACGAATAACAAATAACGTATAACGAATAACTCATCCAAACCTTTCGGTTGCGGCTTCGCTGCCTTATCTCATAAGGTTACAGCTTTCCGCATTATGCGCAATCAGCTTTAACCGCACCTCACCAATAAAGAGAATTAAAATACCTCCCTCAAGCCACCGGGTGTTTTTGCATGTTTGAATTCCAACCCGGATACCTTCAGAACCCGGCAAGATCCACACCATCAACATCCCCATCCTTGTCCAGGTCACATCCGGCATTATAGAAACTATCGCCGCTCAAAGTTCCGTAGGCAGATGCAAAGGATCCGATATCCTCGCAGGATACCAATCCTCCCTCCAGGGTATACCAGAAACCAGGATAGAGATCGTAGTCGGTTGAAAGCGGAGGGGCATGCGGATCCATCAGCGGTGTTGATTGTCCGCTGGTTCCTGATACTTTGAAACTCGCTGATCCCGAAATAGAACCACCCCCTGATAAAACGAACGTGGGAATGGCATACGACTGGCTTTGACTTCCACTCCCCCGGGACAGCGGGCAAAACAAAACCAGCTGCAACAAAGCCAGAAAAACTATGCCAGGTTTTTTCATCGTAATCATATTAAATTCCTCCCACTCAACGGAAAACCGGCTCCCTCGACAAACAAGTGATCATGCCCACCCCATAACGCAGGGAACCAGCTTGCCCTGAGTCACTACATTTTCCATGTACTTTTCGTTCCTGTACAATGTGCTTTCTGAATGAAAGGGATCCTTGAATTTCCATCCTTTTGGGTAAATGCCGTTCGCTGGAAGACAGTATACATCTTATCCATAATGCGCTTTTTTGCTATTCGTTCGATCACCTTTAAAAACTTTGCTTTACCGGCGTTCCGGGGTGGAAAATAAATTGGAACGAAGCCGTAACCCTTTTTTGCGGCAAAAAACTCCGGCTTCGTTCCACCCCACCTCGTGCCCTTTCTCCTCCACTTTTATTGCAGTATCAGTTTAAAACTC
>JALXAI010000412.1 GCA_026992215.1 Desulfobacterales bacterium
TGAAAACCTCCCTTACCACCTCCAGAACCTGTTCAACCAGACATTCGGTTTCGGGCCGCGGAATCAATACCGCGGGATTAACTTTTAGAGGAAGAGACCAGAATTCCTGTTTTCCGGTAATGTACTGAACCGGTTCCCGGCCTGCGCGTCGTTTTATGACTTCCCTGTAAGCCGCAAGTTCTGATTTGGTGAGCGGTTGATCAAAGTTGAGATACAGTTCCAGTCTATGGTACCCGAGAACATGGGCAAGCAAGACTTCTGCGTCGACGCGAGCCTGCTCAATTCCATGACTCGCGAAATAGCCCCTTGTCCATTTCAAGACCCTGATAATTGTCCACTGCTGTTCATTCATTTCACGGTGGTCAGGATTCGACCCGTTTTACGGCCTCGGCCCTGAAGTGCGCGATAAGTGGCTCGATAACCTGGTCCAGTTCGCCCTGGAGTACCGATTCCAGCTTGTATAGGGTAAGATTGATCCTGTGATCGGTGAGCCTGTTCTGCGGGAAGTTGTAAGTTCGAATCCGCTCGCTTCTGTCTCCGGTTCCCACCTGGCTCCTCCTGTCTTCCGCAATCTGCTGTTCCTGTTCACGCTTTTTCATATCGAGGAGCCTGGACCTGAGCACTTTCAAAGCCTTCGCTTTGTTCTTGTGCTGCGATTTCTCATCCTGGCAGGTAACCACAAGCCCGGTAGGAAGGTGGGTAATCCTTACCGCGGAATCAGTGGTGTTTACGCTCTGTCCGCCGGGTCCCGATGATCTGAAGACATCGATGCGAAGTTCGTTAGGATCTATGGAAATATCGACTTCTTCCGCTTCCGGTAAGACTGCGACGGTTACGGCCGAGGTATGAATTCTTCCCTGGCTTTCCGTCACGGGAACCCTCTGTACCCTGTGAACCCCGCTTTCGAACTTTAACCTGCTGTAGGCTCCAGGCCCGTTTATGGCCATTATAATTTCTTTAAACCCGCCTATCCCCGTTGGATGGCTGCTCAAAACCTCCACTTTCCAGTTTTTTTGCTCCGCGTACCGCGTGTACATCCGGAACAGATCCGCTGCAAAAAGCGCTGCCTCGTCTCCCCCAGTTCCGGCTCTAACCTCAAGTATGACGTTTTTCTCATCGTTGGGGTCCCGGGGAACCAGGAGTTCTTTGAGTTCCTTTTCTACCTCCGCCAGTTCTTCTTTTAGGCGCGCAATTTCTTCCTTCGCCAGTTGCTGGATTTCTTCGTCTCTGTCTTCCAGAAGTTCCCTGTTGTCTTCCAGTTCCCTTAGTATATCCTTATAACGTCTGTAAGTTTTTACAATTGGTGCCAGCTCTGAATGTTCCTTGGCAATTTTTTTGTATTCCTCCATGTTGGAAATTGTCTCCGGATCTCCGAGACGTTTTTCCAGCTCAATAAACCTTTCTTCGACGCTGTCCAATCGATTAATCATTCTTTCCGCCCCCCGGTACAATCACTTTTAGTTTCGCTCATTTGCCAGTTTTTTTCAACCTCGAGCGCTGTTTCAAGGGCTTTCAGGGCAACTTCAAGTTGGTCGTCGTCCGGTTCCCTGGTTGTCAGTTTCTGCAACCACAGCCCGGGGGATATCACCCATTTAAGTAACGTGTTATCGGCGTGTTTGCCGCTGAATCGAATGACTTCGTAGGCGATACCGGCAAGAGGTATGAAAAGAAGGACCTTGACCAGTATGTTGAAGACATTTCTGGCCACGGAAGAGTTGCTAGGTATTTGAGGTACGTAAGCAAAGAAGGCCGAAAAGACGAATATGCTCAAAACCAGCACTATCAGAATGAAAGCCGTCCCGCATCTTGGGTGCAGCGTGGAATATTTCCTGGCGTTTTCTACCGACAGTGGCTCTCCCGCTTCGAACGTGTATATGCTCTTGTGTTCGGCGCCGTGATACTGGAATACTCTTTTAATGTCGTTAAAAAAGGAAATAACTACGATGTAGAGGACAAAGAAAAGGATTTTGAAATAACCGTCAACGAGGTGAAAAAGGCCGCTTTTAATTTGAAATTTAACCGGGCCGAATTTGCCCACCAGGTAGCTGAGATAGTGAGGTAAAATAACAAAGAAAGATATGGCAAGGATAAAACCTACTGCCAGCGCAAGGATTGTTTCCCACGAACTGTTCTTATTTTCCTCTTCCAGGGCAACCGATGCGGAGAAATTGAGCGCCTGGATCCCGTTTACCAGGGTTTCAACCAGAACGACCGGCCCGCGAAAAAACGGTAGTTTGAATATCCTGTGTCTTTCAACGAAGGACTTCCATTTCTGCTGCCTGATCACCACGTTGCCGTTCGGTTGACGAACGGCAATGGCAAGGCAGTGAGGGCTTCTCATCATCACGCCCTCAATTACGGCCTGTCCTCCCACGTTAGTTTCCATGATATTTCGGTTCGATGAACTCCCCGCCGGTTCTTGTGCTTGTTGTTCGTATAGCCCGGCAACGGTTATCCCCGGGGTAGGCCCGGGCACGTGCATGGCGGATAATACTGCAACAAGATTTACAGTTTTATTATGTCAATGAGCCCTGTTTCAGGGAATGTTCTTAGTTTTCCTCTTCCTCTTTTTCTTGTTTGTTGTCCCCCTTCATGTACTTTTCATATTTTCGCATGAACTTTTCGATACGGCCCTCGGTGTCCACCAGCTTTTGCTTACCGGTGTAAAAGGGATGGCACGCTGAACAGATTTCAACCCTTATTTCCTTTTTTGTTGATCCGGTTTCAATTACATTACCGCACGCACAACGAATAACAGCATCGTAGTATGGAGGATGAATGTCCTTTTTCATTTTCTCTCCCTTCAAAGCTAAAATCCGGAGTCGATACGTAAACTCCGGTCATCAGAATAATGGAAAATAATAGAACGTTAAATTATACTTTACCTTCGATAAGCTGGCAACGAATTTTTACAATAAAAAAGGGGGAAAATCCCCCATTTGCCGTTACCTGTTCATTGAATCGAGGAACTCCGCATTGCTCGCCGTACCTTTCATCTTGTCAAGCAAGAATTCCATGGCATCAACGGGATTTAACGGAGAAAGAAGTTTCCTCAGGATCCATATCCTGTTCAGATCTTTCTCGGGTAACAGCAATTCTTCCTTTCTGGTTCCGGACCTGTTGATATCGATTGCCGGGAAGATACGTCGGTCGGCAAGCTTCCTGTCGAGAACTATTTCCATGTTACCGGTTCCCTTGAACTCTTCGAAGATAACCTCGTCCATGCGGCTGCCTGTTTCGATAAGAGCTGTAGCAATTATTGTTAAACTACCACCCTGCTCGATGTTCCTGGCGGCTCCGAAGAACCTCTTGGGGCGGTGCAGGGCATTGGAGTCAACGCCACCGGAGAGTATTTTGCCGCTCGGAGGCACCACCGTATTGTATGCCCTCGCAAGCCTGGTAATGCTGTCCAGCAATATCACCACGTCTCTTTTGTGTTCGACAAGCCTTTTTGCTTTCTCTATAACCATCTCCGCTACCTGTACGTGCCTCTGAGCCGGCTCGTCGAAAGTCGAGCTCACGACTTCGGCCTTCACGGAACGCTCCATGTCGGTGACTTCTTCCGGTCGCTCGTCAATAAGCAACACGATAAGGTAAATGTCACGGTAGTTTTTCGTGATGCTATTCGCGATCTGCTGCAACAGGATCGTTTTGCCGGTGCGGGGTGGCGCCACTATGAGACCTCTCTGCCCGAGACCAATAGGTGTAATCAGGTCCATCACCCTGGTGGAATAATTATCCGGGTCTGTTTCAAGGACAAGTCTCCTGTTAGGATAAAGGGGCGTGAGGTTGTCAAACAATATCTTGTCTCTGGCAAGTTCGGGGTCTTCGTAGTTAACCGCGTCAACCTTCAGAAGCGCAAAATACCTCTCGTTATCCTTGGGAGGCCTGATCTGCCCGGAAACCGTATCTCCCGTTCGCAGGTTAAATCGCCTGATCTGAGAAGGAGACACGTATATGTCGTCCGGTCCGGGTAGGTAGTTATACGTCTGGGCCCTTAAAAATCCGAATCCGTCCGGGAGGGTTTCAAGAACACCTTCTCCGTAAATAAGGCCGTTTCTTTGTGCCTGTGCTTCAAGCAGGCTGAATATCAGTTCCTGCTTGCGCATGCTGCTGGCTCCTTCGATATTAAATTCCCGGGCAATACTGAGTAGTTCTTTGATGTTCTTGGATTTTAACTCCACCAGGTTAAGACCGGACTTAAGTTTTTCCATGATCTCGGTCTGGCTGTTATCCCGTTTTCTCGCTGCTCTAGCTGCCATAACTCTCTCACCATTCTTGTTTGTCTTATTCTTGTTGATCTTTATTTTATCCAAACCCCGATGAGGGGTATAAACACTGCTTTTCGAAGAGCCTTACTTTGAAAACCAGATTACCGATTTTGCCTGGCTTTACGGATTCTGGTGAAGGCTAAATCGAGGAGTAAGCAGAATTCTTGCTCAACTTGATATTGGTTAGATATCTGGTCTCCGTTCCCCAGGAAGGGTTCTAATTTATTTTAATGAGTATCAACGAGGCACTTTTAACATAAATCATCGGTAAACCATTGTCAAGTCATTTGAGAAAAAAGCCCCCTTAACGGAACTACTGATCATCGTCGTCATGCTTCCAGAAACGTAACTTGTCCCAGAAACTCTTTTTTTTCTTTTCCGGTTGCTGGTCTGATGTTGTAGTTTGCGGGTGTTGAGCGGTTGTTGCTGTTGCCTGTTTTTGAGGAGCAGGCAGTGGTTCGAATTGCTGTTCCTCGTTGTTGTTTCTCCAGAAAAACAATTTATCCCAGAAAGACTTCTTGTGCCGGGTGCTCTGTACCGTGGTCATGCCTTGCTGCGGTTGTACCTCCGGAGGTTCTTCGAATATCTCCTCGTCGTCGTGCTTCCAGAAAAGAAGACGTCTCCAGAAACTTTTTTCTCCTTCCTGCCTTGTCTGCTCAAAGGAGGGAGTGGGTGGTGCTTTCTGGTGCGCTTCAAGTTGATCTTCGATCAAAACGGGCTCTGCTATAACAGTTTCCTTTTCCTTTTGCTGCTCTTTCTCTTTGTGTTTCCAGAAATACACCCGGTCCCAGATGTCCGAGAACATTCGTTCCTTCTTGGGATTCTGGTCTTCGCCTTTTGCACTCAGTTCGCATAGCTTCTTGTAACATTTGGTGTAGAGTTCTCTGAACTCCTTTCTCACCTTTGGGTTTCGCACGTCGGAGTAGTTGTTTCGCAACGTTTCCAGCCTGAACATTGCAGCTTTGTACTGGTGGGTGCGGTAGTAAAATTTGGCAACATAAAGTTCATGTTCTGCAAGCAACCCCTTGCATTTCATTATAAGTATTTGAGCCTTCCTTGCATACTCGCTTTTCGGGTATGTTTTTGTAACGCGTTCGAAGGCTTCCAGGGCCGCTCTTGTCTCAGTCTGGTCCCTGTCTATGCTAAGCCTCTGCTTGTAGTGACACATTCCGATCTGGTAGAGAACTCTCGGTATTTCGGGGTGTTGAGGATGCAACCTTGAGAAATCCTCGTACGCGGCAACTGCTTCAGGATATTCTTCTTCGTAGTAGTGAGCGTCAGCAACTCGTAGTTCCGCCATGGTGGCATACTTGCTGAAAGGATAGCGCTCCTTCACCTTCTGAAATGCGTTCAGGGCGTCGTCGTACTTGTGACCATAGAACTTGTCCAGCCCTTCCTGCATCAGCTCTTCCGGGCTGGGCTCGGGCTTTTTTTTCGTAAAATATTTCTTGATGTTAAAGCTGGACCAGGAGCAGCTGCCCAGTACACAGACCAGGAGAAAAATGAATGTTAACCTGGCAATATGTTTGGATTTTTCTTTCGAAAGCATTGGCAAGCTTTTCCGGTGTTCAAGTTTTGGGCTGGTATTTGTTTTGAATGTACTGCTCGGCTGCGAAAGCTGCCGTGGCACCGTCTCCTACCGCGGTCACGATCTGCCTCAAAAGTTTGGCACGGACATCCCCTGCCGCAAAAACTCCCGGCACTGACGTTTCCATATTATCATCTGTAATCAGAAAACCGCGAGAGTTCCGTTCAATCTCGGCCGGCACGTAACCGGTGTTCGGCAGGGTTCCCACAAAAATAAAAACGCCGTCCACTTTCAGGTCTGAAATATCGCCTGTTTTCACATTTTTGATCTTGAGGTTGTTAACGCCGCTCTCATCGCCCTCGATTTTGTCGAGGACCGTATCCCATATTATTTCTATCTTTGGATTGTTGAACGCTCTTTCCTGCAATATCCTGGTGGCCCTGAGTTCGTCTCTTCGGTGAATAATATAAACTTTCTCTGCAAACTTGGTCAGAAAGAGCGCTTCCTCCACCGCCGAGTTTCCACCCCCAACCACTGCCACGGTTTTTCCCCTGTAAAAGGGACCATCGCAAGTGGCGCAAAAGGATACCCCTTTACCGGTAAAGGTGTCTTCTCCATCTACTCCCAGGCGCGCGGGTGAAGCTCCGGTAGCGATGATTACGGATTTACAGTCTATGTTCCGGTCTCCGATATTCACCCTCTTGGGGTTTGAGCTTACGTCGATTTCCAGTACTTCTGCGTTCAATATTTCGAGGCCGAACCTGGTAGCCTGCTTGGCAAACAGGTCAGCCAGTTCAAAGCCCGATACACCTTCAGGAAACCCGGGGTAATTTTCTATCCAGTCTGTCAGAAGGATTTGCCCGCCCTGTCCAAGCTTTTCGATCAGCAATGTGTCAAGGCGAGCCCTTGCCGCGTAAATTCCCGCCGCCAGACCCGCCGGACCGCCACCGATAATAACCAAATCTTTAGCCTTGTCCTCTTCCATGCCAAATCCTGATCAGCTTTATATAAACTTGTTCAGCACCTCGACTATCTGGTTCTTGGAAACAGCGCCGGTTATCTGATGAGCGACCTTGCCGTCCTTGAAAAGTATCAGGGTGGGAATTGCGCGAATTCCGTACTCTGACGGGGTTCTGGGATTTTCGTCAACGTTGCATTTGGCTACCTTTATTTTCCCCTCGTATTCTCCGGCCAGTTCAGCAACAACAGGCGCTATGGCCCGACATGGTCCGCACCAGGCTGCCCAGAAATCTACCAGTACGGGGATATCGGATTCCAGGACTTCCGTTGCAAAGTTGCTATCAGAAACTTCCAACACTTTCTCTTCTGCCATTGTTTCCTCCTCAGTTTATTCTCCGTTTTATACAGGCGTTTGTAATGCGCACGTGTATAAATATCAACGATCTGCTCCGTTTGGAAAACGAGATTTTTACTTAAAACATACTGTCCGGCTTTTGTCAATGAAAGATCGGAGCAAAATAAAGAGCATTTCTCTTACGTGCCCTTCCTGATAAATAATGTTGCTCACGGAAGTTTTTTCCCAAAATATTTGCCCTTTTTATCGTCTTAGTTTTATTATCAAAATAACATCGGAAAAAGGAGTAGATCATGGGACTGAAGGAAAGCCTCGGAAACACCATCAGAAACTTTGCAAGGATATTTCCCGGCATCGCAGAATACCAGGACAAGGAGAGCCTGAGGGGCCAGGACAAGGTTGTGCGGGAGCATCTTTCGGAAGCGCTTACGAGAACCGGCATACGGCTGGACGAGTTGAAAATGAGACTCATTGAAACTAAAAAGATAAAATACCTGGACAGGTTGGAAATGTTGACGAAAAAAGTATCAAAGCTTGCCGATCTTATTAAACATGCCTCTTACGGTTACAGCCCGGTTTTTGCTGGCAACTCGATAGACGAGGCAAAGCTGAAAAAAATTTACGACTATGATATTTCTCTCGCCGAAGAGATAAAAAAGCTTGACAAGCAGGTCATCGAACTGGTGGAAAGAACAAGTATTTCTCTGAACGAAGCAGCCTTTGCGGATCTTGACCGGCGTCTGGTAAGGCTGGAGGGTTTGATAACGGGACGAAAAAAATATGCCTAGATCACAAAAGTAAAAAGCGGGGGAGTTTGAAATGGGGATATTTCTTGAAATAATCGAATGGTTTGATGATACGGGGAAAACCATCGTTCAGCGAATTCCGCCTGAAGGCTCCGCGGATATAAAGCTGGGGGCACAGGCTATTGTTCGTGAAAACCAGGCGGCAGTTTTTTTCAGGGACGGCAAGGCCTACGATATCTTGGGGCCCGGGCGCCACACCCTTTCCACGCTTAACCTCCCTCTTCTGACAAGGGCGCTCAGTCTTCCGTTTGGTTTTTCCAGCCCTTTCAGGGTGGAAATTTACTATGTAAATACCAAGGTTTTCACCAACATGAAGTGGGGAACGGCGGAACCGGTGGCCTTCAGAGACAAAGAACTGGGAGTGGTCAGGCTGCGGGGATTCGGTATTTATACCATGAGGATAGTGCAGCCGTTGCTCTTCATAAATACCGTGGTCGGAACCCAGGGCATTTTTCAAACGGAAGATATAAGTGACTTTTTGAGGGATGTGGTGGTAAGCCGGTTAAACGATGTCCTGGGAGAAAACCTCGATACAATATTTGACCTGCCCCGGATGTACGATGAACTCGGGGTCATGATCAAGATGAGAGTGAAGGAAGATTTTGCTCGTTACGGCATAGAGCTTATCGATTTTTACGTGGATTCCATTACCCCTCCTGAATCCGTACAGGAAATGATTGATGCTAGAAGCGGAATGGAAGCCGTGGGTAACATGAACAGGTTCATGAAATTTCGTGCGGCTCAGGCCATGGGTAATGCGGCAAAAGGCGGGGGAGCACCGGGTAACGCGGCGTCAGGCATGGGGTTGGGGCTGGGTGCGGGCCTTGGCATGCTTATCCCCGGCATGCTTCAGCAGAGCATGGGAAAAGAAAGCTCAAAGACCGACGAAACTCAAAAATGCCCCCAGTGCGAGACATCATTACCCATAAATGCCAGATTCTGCTACAACTGCGGTCACCAGATCGTAAAGGCCAATAAGTGCCCGAATTGTGGAGAAGATTTGCCACCTGATGCCAGGTTCTGCTTTTCGTGCGGTACAAAAATAGAGGCCAAAACCAAGGTGTGCCCTCACTGCAAAGCTGAGGCTCTACCCATGGCAAAGTTCTGCAACCAGTGTGGCGAGAAGCTGTAAGATGTTCCCATGAAAATAGAAGTTAGTTGCCCGCAATGTGGTGGCAGAATCGACTTCGACGAAAAGTCCTTCGTTATCAGGTGCGATTTCTGCGGATCCACTCTACACCTGGTTGGAAAAGACCAGGTTTGCCATTTCCGCCTGAAACCGAGACACGACCACAGAAAAGCCTCAGCCTATCTCTCTGCGGTCTTGCAAAAAAAACTGGGTCCTGATGTTTCGGTTTTGAAGATAAAACTTGTTTATGCTCCCTACTGGCGCATTCATGGAATGGTATTCAGGTGGATCTTCGGCAAAAAACTGGTAAAGGTTGTGTCTGCGTCCCCCTTCGGTTCATACAGGGAAGATACGAAAAAGCTGCTGACGAAACTTCTGGATCTCAGTTTCCCGGCTTTTCAAGGAATTTCGCTGGGTATGCAGTCGCTGGGAGTAAGAACGTCCGCGCTACCGCTTTTTATCTTCGGAAATGTATCCGAAGAACCGGATGTTGCCTTTATCCGTGTTGATACAGACTTTGATTATGCCGTGAAGTACATGAACGCTTTCGTAAACGTGGGACTCGAATCGGAAGATGTGGAGCCGGAACTTGAAGATACCCAGGAAGTTGGCGAACAGTATTCCATTATTTACGTTCCTTTCTGGCTTGCAAAGATCGCTGCAAGGAACACAAAACAAATCATCGCAATGGATGCCATTTCCGGAAGCTCGGTCAAACGTTTTACGGGAGAAGAGATAAAAACCCTGAAAAAAATGCTTGAAGGAGCAGGGAATTCGTCCGATCTTCCCGTGCTCAGGTTTATCCCTTTCAGGTGCCCTGATTGTGGTTGGGAATTGCCCTTTTATCCGTACAACAGCGTTCATATTTGCAGCACGTGCAGCAGGGGATGGTTCGAGTTTGGCGGGAAGTTTCGCCGGGTAAACTACAGGATCGCAGAAGCTCCATCGAAAGCAAACAAGAATAATGTTATTTTCCTGCCGTTCTGGCGGATTAAAATGACTGTTGCAATGCCTGACGGAACAGTTAAAAGTATTCCTCAATTGATCGGCAGAGGTTATCAGCCGTACAGAAAGTCCCTTCTCGATTCGGGAGAAGACATGCTCACGAACTTCATGATTCCGGCATTCAGAATAAAGAACATAAACGCATTTAACAAGATTGCTTCCCGTTTAACGGCCAACCCCGTGAAGTACCGCTTCGAGGAAAGCGCGGATCCTGGAAGGAGGAGCTTTGGTGGCGTGAATTTAACGTATTCCGAGGCCGAAGAAATGGCGCGGGTGGTGCTCCTGTCTCTTATTCCGCCTTTTGCAAGAAAGGCGCTGCAGGAACTCAAGGATGCCGATTTTAAATTTTCGAATCACGAGCTTATCTACCTGCCGTTCAGGGAAGAAGGATTATTTTTAAGAGACCTGTATAGTGGATTTGCCATCCAGAAAGGGGCGTTGAGTTTCGGGAAAGTAAAGGGAGGATTTATACCTTGATGAAAGTTTTGAAAAGGCATGAGCTCGGTTTCTACTATTTTATTGAAAATATCGGCCGGAGTGGAACCGGTGTTGCGTCGGCCACAACCGGGAGCGTTGCTCAGACCGAGGGTGGGAGTCATCATGATAAAAAACTCATTTTCCTGGACAGAGACGGAGTAATTAACGTAGATTCGGAAGAATTTATAAAAAAATGGTCGGAATTTGTTTTCTGCCCCGGTTCTCTGGAAGCACTGCGCATGCTTACCGACGCCGGTTACTACCCGGTTGTTATCAGTAACCAATCGGGGATAAATCGTGGAATCCTCACCATCGAAGACCTCGATGACATAACTTCGAAAATGATTGCCACGGTCAGGGATAACGGAAGTTTCATAGGCACCGTCTGCTATTGTCCCCACGAACCCGAAGAAAAGTGTTCGTGCAGGAAACCTGAAACGGCCATGCTTGAGTTCGCGGCAGGAAAGTTTCCAACCCACGATGGTAGAACCTATTTTGTTGGAGACCGGGAAAGCGACGTGAACGCAGCAATAAATTTCGGTGTGGTTCCGATTCTTATCGATGGTTCCGTAAAGGAGGGGCAGGTAAGGCGCCTGGATAGAAAAATTCCGGGCTACCTCTGCCGTTCCCTGTTGAGTGCCGTGGAAAAAATTATTCTCCTTCCTTGACATATAATCAGCTTTGACATAACAAGTTCAGAGCTAACGCTCATTAGCTTACACCTGGAGGCCACAACAGGATATGAAAATTTCACAGGAAGAAATGGCAGATGGTGGCTTTCTTAAAATTATTTGCTGGTGTCCGCTGTTTTTCCCACCTGGCGCGTGCGTTTTCATCCGGACTTGTGAGGTACATCGCGAATAATGACCACGAAAATTTACACGGTTTCAAAGCTGAACAGGGAGATAAAACTTATCCTGGAGAAATCCTACCCCTTCATCTGGCTGGAGGGTGAAATATCGAATTTCAGGGTGGCTCCCTCCGGTCACTTCTACTTCACGCTTAAAGATAAGAGCAGCCAGATCCAGGCGGTGATGTTCCGATCCCAGCAGCGCTCTCTTCGCTTTGAACTGGAAGACGGTGCCCGGGTGGTTTGCCAGGGAAGAATAGGGGTCTATGAACAGCGCGGAGTTTACCAGCTCTACGTGGATGTTGTTGAGCCCCTTGGCGTGGGTGCCCTTCAACTGGCCTTTGAGCAACTTAAAAAGAAGCTTGCTGCCGAGGGATTGTTTGACCGGGAGACAAAAAAACCTTTTCCCGTGGTGCCGCAGAGAATAGCCGTGATTACCTCTCCCCGGGGAGCAGCGATACGTGATGTTTTAAAGATTCTTCAAAAAAGTGTTCTTCCGGTAGAAGTCTACATTTTCCCGGTAAAGGTACAGGGAGAAGGGGCCTCGGCGCAAATAGCGGAAGCAATTAAAGAAGCAAACAGATTGACGGAGAGGTTTTCGTTTGACTTAATCCTGCTGTGCAGGGGTGGTGGCAGCATTGAAGATCTGTGGCCCTTCAATGAGGAGAACCTTGCGAGGGCAATCTTCGATTCCGAGTTGCCGGTAATCTCGGCGGTGGGACACGAGATTGATTTTACCATCGCGGATCTTGTGGCGGACTTCAGGGCTCCCACTCCCACCGGTGCCGCTGAAATGATAACTGCTCAGCTCGAGAAAACCAGGTTGTTCCTGGTTGACACCAGCAGACGCATGCGTTTACAAATCGAGAACCTGATGAAGCTGAAACGCCAGTACTTTTCCACGCTCATGCGAAGCCTTTCCGATCCGAGGAGGCTCCTTACAAACTGGCGACTTTCGCTGGACGAGTTGTGTAATTCCATGGTTAGACAGTATACCCGGATAGTGCATGAAAACAGGAGGAAACTCACCGAAGCGGAAAGAGGGATGCACACTTATCACCCGGGAAACGTTTTGAAAAATGCCAGGGAGAGATGCCTTCGGTATCAGCGGGAACTTGAAATTTTTATCCGGCAGCACATTGCAAGATCCAGGAAGGAAATCGAAAAAAAACGAGCGGGTCTGGATCTTTTGAATCCTCTGGCCGTTCTGGAAAGAGGGTATTCGATTACGTACCTCAGGCCCGATATGAAAATTGTTAAATCGTCGACTCAGGCAAAAACAGGTGATAAATTAATGGTGCGGTTGAGCGAAGGTGAGCTTGATTGTGTTGTGGAAGGGAGTAACTGGGTTTCGGTAACGGAGGGAAAATGAGCCGCAAGCTTACTAAATTTGAAGACGCCCTTGAAAAGCTTTCCAGGATAGTAGAGAAACTCGAAGAAGGAAACCTGTCGCTGGACGAAGCCATCAAGGCGTTCGAAGAAGGGGTAAAGCTTTGCCGGTTTTGTGCCAAAAAGCTGGACGAAGCGGAGCAAAAAGTCGCCTTGTTGTTGAAAGATCAGAAAGGCGAAGTTTACACGGAAGAGTTTGAACAGGAAAATGGCGGTGAAAATGGGTTTTGATCTCAAGGAATACCTGAAAGAAAAACAACGGTTGGTGAACGATGCGCTGGAGCGCTTCCTGCCGCCCGTTGCGGATCCTACTAGAAATCTGGTGGAATCGATGCGCTATAGCCTCTTTGCCGGAGGTAAGAGACTGCGCCCGATTCTGTGCCTGGGGGCAGCTGAAGCCCTGGGGAAGGATCCCGAACTCTGTCTCCCCGTCGCGTGTTCTCTTGAAATGATTCACACGTATTCGCTAATCCATGACGATCTTCCCGCCATGGACGACGATGATTTGAGGAGAGGTAAACCAACCAATCACGTGGTGTTCGGTGAAGCCATGGCAATACTGGCGGGAGATGGGCTTTTGACGGAGGCGTTCTACGTGTTGAGCAACCACGCGGAAAATGAGTTGATTAATCCTACAAAGTTGTTAGAAATTATAAGGGTAATATCTGAAGCCGCAGGTTGCAGAGGCATGGTGGGCGGACAGACAATAGACCTGGAGTCGGAAGGGAAAAAAATAGAACCTTCGCTTCTGGAACAGATGCATTCGCGCAAAACCGGTGCCTTGATAACTGCTGCAGTGGAAAGTGGTGCCGTGGCCGCCGGTGCTGACGACGAGGCCAGGAAGGCTCTGATCGATTACGGAAAGCACTTCGGCCTGGCGTTTCAGATTACCGATGACGTGCTTGATGTAACCGGGGATTCCGAAGAAATGGGCAAGCCCGTGGGAAGCGACGAGGCGAAAAACAAGAGCACTTTCCCCGCGCTTTTTGGGCTTGAGAAAGCAAGGGAAAAGGCCAGGTTTCACGTAAACAGGGCTGTAGAATCGTTGAAACTCTTCGACGATAAGGCCACACCCTTGAGAGAACTCGTGAAGTACTTGTTGAAAAGGAAAAAGTAAATATTAACAGCTATATCCAAACTACTCCGAGGGTATACTTATGAAAAAATTACTTGAAACCATTAACTCGCCGAAGGACGTAAAAAAATTGACCCTGGAAGAGCTGGAACAACTGGCATCTGAGATTAGGCAGGAACTGATCGACACTGTTTCGTGTACCGGTGGCCATCTTGCCCCGAACCTCGGAACGGTCGAACTAACCCTTGCCCTGCACTACGTGTTTGACGCTCCCAGGGACAAAATCATATGGGACGTGGGACATCAGGCGTATACCC